>JAAGZN010000153.1 GCA_024206165.1 Bacteroidota bacterium | reverse complement strand
GTGCTTCTAGCACAATATTAAATTTGTCTTGAGAGGAGTAATTATTTTTCATTTTTTTAAAAGGACCTCCATTAATTTAAGTGATTTTATTATATTAATATTCTCACTTTTTATAAATTTCTTAATGGGGGACAGTATATTTGAAGCTTAGCTTAGAGCTCAGTGTGGAGAATTATCTTACTCCTAACGAAAATAATCTCCATAAAACAATCAGCGGGATGGAGAAGTTTTATACTTTTGTGAATCAAAGAAATATGGTGATGGTGAATAACTTGCTCAAGGGAATTGAGGAGAAGAGTAAAGAGATTGCTGTTTTGATTGTTGGCGGATATCATACGAGGAGAATTAAGGATATTTTAAGGGCAAAGGGCATTAGCTATAAGGAAATATTGGTTAAGACAGCGAATAATGCGAAAAGCCGTATAGAGAGCAAAGAAATATACCTTAAGAGTCTCAAAAAGCAATGAGAGTGGAGCGGATTAACTGCTCTTCAGAGTAAACCTAATGTTTTAATGAATTTAGCGTATTTAGCGATTAGTATGGTACCGAGTGATCATATAAGAGGGGAAATAATTGGCATAATCAAGAAAATGTATGCGCGTAATGAACTTAATACAGGAAATTTATAAGAATTAACGAATCATGATTATTATGCGCAACTCAAAGATACTTTAAATAAAAAAGGAGTTGAAAAAAAATTAAGAATGAAATTTTGGAAGTAGTTGCTCAATTATTTGATATTTCTCTTAACTTTTTTAAGCATTTTAATACGTCATTTCTTGGTGAAGAAATTAAAGACAAAGATGCTGAATTTAAAGCGTTATTAACTCCTTTAGATGTAGATTTGAGACAAGTAAAGGAATATCCTAAATCTTTGCTCAAGAGACAAGAAGTTTTTGTTTTGAGAAAAGCAAAAAAATTTAAAAAAGAAAATTTTCCAAATGAAGATATTTTTAATATTTTAAAATTAAAAAATTTTATTGGGGAAAATAATAATTTGTCAGATAATTTTAATACGATAAATCTAAGTGAATTCCTTAACGGTTTGATGGATCATGATAAGATAACATTTAAGAATATAAGGGATGTAAAAGATCTTTTATTAGAGTCAGTATCCTTATCAGAATACATCAAGAGGTATTTGAGCAAAAAATACTCGATAGACTTAGAGAACACTAGTAATATTTATGATCATATAAGGCTATTTAAAATTAAGGGAAGTAAGCACAAAGGTAATGCGACTTTAATTGAAGATGAGGCGGGCCTGGGATTATGTCTCGGGGAGAATATAATAAAAAGCCTTGGGATATCTGAGGAAGAAGCTAGTTTCAATATTGAGAGATTGGACTTCGTCGTATATCATGAAATACTAGAAAGGTATTATGAAGATGAGTTTGATATGAAAATAGGTGAGGCACATGAAATAGTAATAAATGAAGATTTACATAGAATGACATTCTATAATATTTTTCCTAATATGAAAGATATAGAAATGAGTGAGGCTTTTGTTAAAATGCATACGCACTATCAAGATGATAGCTATAATGAGAGTAAAAATAGTAATAATGAGAGTGATAATATAACTGATGATGAGAATAATAAGGAACATGATCATCTTTTAAAGATTAATTCTTCTTTGAGACTGCATGCGGCATTATCTGAGTTGATAGTGCCTATTTCAACCATAATCAATATTCAGGGAATGGTATATGATAATAATCAATATTCTATATCAGACTTAATAATAAATAAAATAGACTTCAAATATTTAGTAGATCTCTATGAACTGAAGGTTATAATCAACAAAGATATATTCCTAGTAAAAGACTTAGGAAAAGATGTAGGAGCAGATATTCTATTAACGGGCCTTATTGACTATATGGTTGAAGGTTTAGCCGCTGAAGATATCAATTATTTAATCTTAGCAACATTTGTTCTTCATAAGGCGATAGCTCAAGTCTATCAAATGATTGATATTGCTAATGCGTCTATCTATTGTTTTGCTGAACTTAGTATAGTGGAAAATATAGCTTCATAGGGAATAAAAAAATATCAAAAATAATGGAGCAACAATCACTATTTAAAGAGGAAGTAGATCGGAATATAAATAACCTTGATGAAGATTTTTTTCTTAAAATAGAAAATTTTTTTCAATAGAATATAAAAGTTACTAAAAATTTAAAATATTTAAGTATATTTAAAGATAATCCTATTATTAATAGTCTATCTTTTTTCTTGTTGAACAATAATGTTGTTTTACATAATTTCAGAGTTTTTATGGAAAGTGATAAGTGGAAAGCAGAAGTAAGAGAGAAATTTATTTTTATAGTGACTTCCTTAACAAATAGAGGTATTTCCAACATGATATCTTTGTTCGCTTATCAAGATCAGGAAGATAATTTATTTGATTTATTCTTAAACTTACTAAGTATAAAAAATTTTCATGCAGAATCATTTTTAAAATATATAAATTATTATGTTATTAATGATATTATCGTTATTCTAGTAGTCATTATTAGGGATATTCTTGAGTCTCACTATGATAGGAAAGTCTATATGTTAGCAAGATCAATATCTAGTAGAAATTTAACAGCCCTTTTAAATTATCAAGAAATATTTACAATAGTTGATAAATTTAAGATTTCTGATGAGATTTTTATTACATTGGCTTCTTTATTAATTTCTGGAGCAAGAAGAACTGCTTTAAATAATTTTGAAGCTTTAGTGGGGGCTAATAGATTTAAGGATATCAAAAAAGCATTGTTTTATTTTCTAATTAATGCAACAGGGTTACATATATATAATTTTGTTATTTTATTGAATTCAAGGGAAGTTAATGTTAACAATATAATCAATTTTTTTGCTTCACAAAATTTTTCTATAGATACTTTTTTACTTTTGCTGGCAGATAATACGGAAAGCGAGAGATTGTTTGGTGGTATTCATATGAGCATTAACAAGATTGTGGTAAACCAAAAGTCAGAAGAGAAATGGCAAATATCAAAAGGTTATGGTTCTGCTAATAATCTAGCAGTACTTATTAAAGATATTACAGCTTATTATAATTTTAAGGCGATTATGAAAGTAATTCATTATAGCGGGAATATTTCTAATATTTTTAATTTTTTTACTAAAAATGAAACTGCTTTAAATAATTTTGAACTTTTATTAAAGGTGTATAAAAAAGATAGAGTAGGTAAGATTGTAGATATTGTTAATTTTTTAGCAGTTACCTCAGATAAGAACTTGGAGCACTTCAAATTCATCATGACTATGCCATTTTTAAATAGGTATGTGTTATTAGATTTATTAGATGACATATTTATAAATAAAATAAATAAAAATAATTCAACTAAGGAGGATATTGAAAAATTAAAAAACCTGTTTCAGTTTAAAAGCAGAGCAAACTTAAAATATAAGTTAGTAGTGCAAGAAATTTATGATTATGGTTTTTATTCAAGGGATATTAAAGATATATTTTATTTAATCAGAAATAATAAAATAGCCTTAAATAATTTCAAGGATTTATTAAGCCATGATAAATTTGGAAGTATCAAAAAAGAATTTATATATTTTATAACTAACATAGGAAAGAATAGTCGTTTAATTTTTATTTCTGAAATATTGAGTGATAGTAATTTTTCTGTATCTGATTTTATAAATTTACTAAGCTTAAAAAATGATACTATCAAGGAATTTTTAATTATGTTGTCAAAAGCTAATAATAAAGCTAATAATGTTATTATTAACCCCGAGACTATTAAAAATATTTATAATGAGCAAAAAGCCAAAAAAGTTAATACTAATATATTAGATAATGATATAGGAAATATAGCCCAGCGAATCAAAAATTCTCTAGCTTTAGACAATTTTAGAATACTTATTAGAGAAATTTTTAAATTTAAGACTAAAGATAATAGTGTTATTTATTTATGTAAAATGCTTGCTAAAAAAGAAGTCGCCTTTAAAAAATTTAAATCTATCTTGAAGCATGATAAGGTTAAAAGTCTAAGGATGGAAATGGCTTATTTTTTTTATCAATTATTTACGATTAGTGTTGATAAGTTTATTATTCTACTTGAGGATAAAACATTCAATGAAAATGACTTCATCAATTTATTGGGGCAAAAAAACTTTGATATAGATTCTTTATTAATAATATTAAATACTCCTTTTGAGCAAAATGATTACTTGACTAAAACAGCATATTATCTGAACAAGACTATTAAGGATATTGTTGAAAATAAAAAGGGTGGTCAAAAACCTTATGATAATCTAAAAATGTTTAAGGCAGTTTTACTCGGACAATGGTATTCTTTAAGCGATCCTGAGCTCGAAGAAGCGCTTACAGTTAGGCTTGATTTTATGATGTTTACCGGT
>JAAGZN010000152.1 GCA_024206165.1 Bacteroidota bacterium | reverse complement strand
GTGCTTCTAGCACAATATTAAATTTGTCTTGAGAGGAGTAATTATTTTTCATTTTTTTAAAAGGACCTCCATTAATTTAAGTGATTTTATTATATTAATATTCTCACTTTTTATAAATTTCTTAATGGGGTACAGTATAAAACCTAGTTATTAGATCTTAGCCTTATCATAAAAAGCTCTTGCTCTTTACTTAGTAAAAAATGTTTTATTTCATTTTTAGTCTTCATTTCTAGAAATAAGTTTTGCCCAATCATTAAGCATTTTTTGTGCATCCATATGATAAAAACGATCAATACTTCGTTCATTAAAATGTTCTTGATGAATATCTTTATCTAAAAGAATAGTGATTTTAGTGCTTAATGTTCTCGTTTTTACTTGTTTAATTATTTTTTTTGCATTTTCTATATCAATATCATTGTCTATAATAAATAAAAATCTATCCGGTCTAACTTTTTCAAAAATTATAATAGATTCTTGCCAATTACTTCTTTTTATTAAAATATTATTTTCATCAAAATATTTACCTTTATCAGAAACTATGTGAACTATATTCTTGTCCTTTTTTTCTTTTAGCAAGTGAATATCAAGTTTTGGCTGAAAAATTCACAGGGATAAAGGATAAAAAACAAAGCTTAAAAGTAACTAATACTTTTTTTATTCCAAAAAATAAAAAACAGCAAAGCTGAGAAAAAAAGCATAAAAATTTTAGTATAATTGGAGAAACCAATTTAATATTTTTGAAAGTTAATCTGCTCAGGGGGAATAAGAGATTCTAATTTTTTTCTTAATGCTTTTGAAAGCATTTTAAGTCCTACTTGGTAAGAAGCATTCATCCATCCAAAACCTTCTTTTGTCATATAAGAAAATTTTGTTCCAACATTCCCATATTCTGCAAAAACGGCATGTGATCGTTGCAAAACATCAAATTTTTCAGGAATAGTGCCATTATAATCAACAACATTTTTGATAATTGTATAAAGCCACTTATATATTAATCTATCTGCTATTGTTTTATATCCATAATTATTTAATCCTCTCCAAATAAGCATTTGATGTGGTGCCCATCCATTAGGGTAATCCCATTGTCTTTGACTGTTCCTTACTCCATATTTCTCCACACTTACTTTAGCAGTACAAAAAACCCCACCATTAGATTCAAGATGGATTAAAGCTTGATGAATAAGCTTTTTTGCTTGATTGTCATTAAGTATTTTAGTTTTTTGATTTGCTTGAGAAAAAGCCCATAAAGGATAGAAGGTTGTTGCACTAATATAGTCTGATTGTTTTTTATTTACAAAATCATAATCAAAAAACATATTTTTTTTCTTATTCCATAAGTACTTTAATATTAATTTCTTCCTTTTCTTAGAACGGGAAAACCATATTTTAGCTTCTTCCTTGTTAAAAAAAACATTTTCAAAGATAAAAGAAATATCAAGTTCATACTTATAAAGAAGAGAGTTTAAATCAACAGTTACAAAATTTGCACATCGATCTTTTCCTGTTATTCGCCATCTATAAGTTGTGTCATGTCCTGATTCTCTGACCGCTCGATCATGTACAAAAAATAAATCTAAATCTGCATCCTTTATAAGACCTTGTTTATACTGATCTTCAAATTCGATTACTGATAATCCAAATTTTTTAGCAAATGGTTTTAATATTGGATCAAAATGACCGGACTCAACTTCAGGAGAAATTCCTATCCCAGTCCCATAATAACGACTTAACCCAGTAGATGTAAGATGGTCTTTATTAAGCCATACATTATAATATTCACTAATTGAAGCATTGAGAACCTTTTTTAACCATTGCTTAGATTCTTCATTTTTAGGCAATTTATTATAAACAGCAAGAGCCATAGAAGTAAGAAAAGGTGGTTGAGAGCGAGTTAAGTAATATGTTCTGTTAGCATTAAGTATTTTTCCATAATTGTTTATTTCATAAACAAAATTATCTACCATGGATTTTGCTAATTCAATTTCACCATCAATAATAAGTCCTAATGCTTCAAAATAGCTGTCCCAACCATACATTTCATTAAACCTGCCTCCAGGCACCACAAAAGGCACTCCTCTTACTTCACCAGAAGGAGCTTTGTCTAACATTAGAGAAAGAAGCCCATGTTTTTCTTCAAGTTTCTTTACATTTTTGGGAGTAATATTTCTCGATAATTTAATGACTCTAAGATTTAATTTAAGATTTTTCTTTGCTATATCTGAAAAATAATTAAAAGCAAAAGAATCTTTTTCTGGTACATATAAATAACTTATCGTTGATTTCTTCAATTTATCATCGTATAAAATTTTAGAAAGATGTTTTTCATCAACACTGCGTGTTAATCCTTTCCAATAAAATTTCTTTATCAATCTAGATGTCCGATCAACAGGATTTTCTAACACTTTTTTCGTTGAAATTTTTGCAATTTTTAAACCTAATTGCTTTTTTAAGGTAAGTTCCTGCAATAAATTTGCAAGGTAATATGTGCCTTTTATTTGATATGAATTATTATTTTCTAACTCTAATAAAAAACTTTTATCACCATTTTTTGTATTTTTTATATGAAAATCGTCAATAGTAATTTTTTTATCATCGTCAGTATCTTCTTCCAACAAAAGGTCGTTTATGCTTTTTATTATATTTACTTCTATCATTTCAGCTGATATATTTTGTAAAAAAATAAATAAAATCAAAACTGTAATTTTTTTAAACATAAAATTACTCCTTTCTCTTTTTAAAAATACCCTATTTTTTTCTAATCTATTTTTTAAAATACGGGCTTAATATTGACTCTAAAAAAAACCAAAAAGGCTTTACAACAAACCTGCTTATTAAACTTTGTACAAAAAAAATGCTGAACAGCTATTGAATTTTACATATAAATCCTTTAAAGATCCGATATCCAAAGTTTCTAGTTGTTTATCACTACTCCATTCATTATAAGCACATATTAATGCACTCAGCGAGATATAACTGTCTTACCGGAAAGTGCTACATGAACTTCCTCTTTTTGAATGTTTTAATATCTTGGCTTGTAAGATTAAACCACTCACCTTTGCCTCTTTTATCTTTAAATTTATTGTGCCAATATTTCTCTATTCCTGCAGGGTCATCCGTACGAATCTCATGAATTTCCTCTATATCTTTCGGAAGTATGAGACCTAAATCATATTTACGCTTTCCAACATCTTTAGTTCTGCCAATTTTGTAGTCTTTGTCATGTTTTATTAGATATACAAAGCCCCAATCATTTTCATCAGTATCATCGTCTATTTCATTTAAATTATTTGTTTCATCTGGTTTACATATTGGTCTACAAATTTCGAGTACATTTGGAAACATATTATTCTTTTCACAATATTCAACAACTTTTTTTACCATTTTAGGTTTTGTTTCAAAAACACTATGACTCGGGAAGTCTTTATTGTTTCTTCTTTCTAGTCTAAGCTCACCGCTTGTAGGAAACTTATTCTTTTTATCAATAAGATAAATCAACTGTTCAACTACCCATTCCTCGTCAAATGCTTTATTATATTTGTTAGGGTTACACTTGGCTTCTTTTACAGCTTCACCATATGTTGCCCAATGAATCCCATACCAGTCTTTCTTTTGAATTCCTGTTTCTTTTTCAAGTCTGGCTTGCCCTAATGCTTGGTTAGTTTCTTTATCCGCTGTCCTGCGTATTTCGTTTAAGATATGTTCTTTTTTCATAATAACATTCTACTTTTCAAATTATTTCCTGCATTAATCATCTATTTTTGCTCCTAATTCAATTTTTTTCTATAAAAGTATTTAAATTTTCCAATTTTGTTTATTGTAGCATTTTAAAAGGATAGTAAAACTTCATTTTTCCTATCCAAGACCTTCAGTACATTATAGTATCATTAATACAGTGAAGCTGGTCGTCAATTTCAACTCTTTTCGCTTCATCAATACCTTTCCAAAACGTATCAAAACCATCTCCGCCATCAAAAACTAAATCATCGGACACAGAAATTTGCCATTGTTCAAAGTATTGCTTTAACAATGCATCTTCTGTTGCCTTAATAAATTTTTCTAGCGTAAATGATCTGTGTTTTGCCATAATTCCTCTTTTTTACCTCAGCCCATTTCATAGCTTTTCATTATTAAATATTTTGTCTGCTCAAAGTCATCAATGGTTGATATTTTTATTTCTAAGTCACCAGTGCCATAGTGCCCGACATTGCTTACATCTCTAATCAGTCCATCTTTTAAATCTACTTTTGACGGATCGATTCTTAAATAAAGTAAAATGTGTTTTGTCTGTGGTTTAACATCTAAACAAATAAAATTTTTAATTCGTTTATATGCCTTGTAATATTTAAGCTCTTTTTCCTGCACATCATCGCCAAGATTTAATATAAAGTTTTGAATAGAATGATATAAATCAGTCAGTTTTGAATCTGCTTGTTTTAAATATTCACCAAAGGTTTTGTAAATTGTGTTCTTTTTTTTATCATCTGTTTCTATATGCCCGGTTGCTGTTTGTGAATTAACCAACTCAAAAAGCAACATATCATCATCGTATTTTCTGTATCTGATAAGCTCAATATTGCGGTTTATTTGCTTTACGGCATGCTCATCATACTTGGTAAAATTGTTAGCAATACATAAGAGCCTTGGAGACGACCATTCTATTTTTTCGGTGTAATCTTTACCGACCTTTTCAATAACTAAAAGCTTAAATTCCGCCTTATGATCCATAAGCCAATCAAGATAAAAAAGCCCTTGATTAATAACATTTTCATTGATTGAGCGTTTGTATTCAATAATCACAGGACAGTTGTTTTCATCTATTCCAAGCGTATCAATACGACCGCCATGTTCTTTGCCTGTAGAATATTCTGTATCTAAAAATTTAATACCGAATATCTCTTCTAAATTATTTTCAATCAAAGTCTGTAAAGATTTTTCAAATGTAAAAAATACTGCCTCTAATTCTTCAGCTTTGTTTTTATTTAGTTTGAAAAGTTTTAGGTCGCTCATAATACTCCTGCACTCCTTTGAAAAATTAATGTCTTTTCTTCAAATGCTTCATTTAAAACTGATTTCATAAGCATTTCTGATTGTTCTTTACGATCCATAACTTGTTTTTCTAAATTATCAACTATAGATATTAGCGTATTAATTCTATTTATAATCTCATTTTGTTCTCTAAAAGGAGGCAATGGGATTAAAGCCATATTAACTACACCCTGATTTATTTTAGGCATTGTTTTCTGTACTCCTTTGGCTTGAGATCGAAAATAATTTCTTATTTGAGGTGATAAAAGAAATTTATGCATAAGCTCTACCGAAAAATTATTAACAACTTTTATCTTCATCATTAAGTCAGGATAAATAAATTCTTTTGATTTCCCTGTATAAATAGCACTTACCCCAACATAATCAATTGAATTACCTCTCTGAATTAAAATATCCCCTGGTTCTAGCCAAAAAACTGAATTACTTGGAATTTTATCTGTAATATATTTATACTCATCAGGATTAAAATAACCATAAGTAGTTGCCCCTAACTTAAGAGTTTTTATAGATGTTTTATATGAAACTGATTTTTGGGAAAATCCGTTTTTGGGTAATCCATAAATGAGATCACCTAAATGACACCACACCCAACCATCAGGTATATCAAAAGGTATTTCTTTATCTGTAATAACTAAGATTTAATCTGAAAAAATGAATGCTTATGAAAAAGAAACGGAATAGTCCCTTGACACTCAGTAGGGAATAATATACAATATACTTATAGCGATAATAAAAAGAGGTTATAAGTATGAACTTTATAGAATTTAATAAAACTTTTTCAAACGAGCAAGATGTAATAAATTATTTTATCAAAATTAG
>JAAGZN010000151.1 GCA_024206165.1 Bacteroidota bacterium | reverse complement strand
GTGCTTCTAGCACAATATTAAATTTGTCTTGAGAGGAGTAATTATTTTTCATTTTTTTAAAAGGACCTCCATTAATTTAAGTGATTTTATTATATTAATATTCTCACTTTTTATAAATTTCTTAATGGGGTACAGTATAAATGCTAAAAATTCTAAAAATGCACTTATGAGAAAAATTACTTCTTTCCCCTCTTCTTTCAACTCTTTAAACTCCCTGTAGGCCTTCTTCGAGTAATGCATTAAAACTACGCCACCTATAAAATAGAGGAACAAAGAACCGATAGCTTGTATTATTGTAGGCACATCCAAAGCTCTTAAAACCTAAAGTCCATCATCATAGCCATCAGGTGGTGCATACTCAATCACACCATTTTTAAAATCTTTTAATTTCTCGCTAATAACTTCTTTATAGGAAAAACTTTCCTCCTCTTCAATAATACTTTTTATTTCATCTGAAGAACTTAACAAAATTTCAGGAAGGTGTTGAGCCATACTCTCTTCCAGCTTATTAAAATCTTTTTTTTCTATTTCGCCCTTTCCATGAAGGGCTATTCCACTTTTTATAATGTTTGCGCTTAAACGATTATTATCTAACCTTGAAATAGCAAGAGCGTTAGTAAAAATACGATTAATATCTTTTTTATTCGCTAAAAAAAAAGACTCTTCTTGGATGCGTCTTCTATATACTTCTTGTGCTTTATCATAGTCTTGACTTGGACTCGCAACTACAACCTCATAGCTTATCCCAAGCATCTCCAATACTCTAGTTATCCCTTTATTATGGAACCATCCGCTAACTAAAACTCCGAAATCTTGATTATGTCTGTCCAAAAACTTGAGCATATTTTGAACTAAAATTTCATCTCTTTTTCTAGCAAGTTTATAAAAGTTATCACTTGCTTCTATAAACTTTCTAACTTCATTTATTTCTTGATTAAACATCGATTTGCGAGCTTTATAAAAACCAATGACATTAAAATAAAAGTTAAGTTTTTGAAGTTTCGCAAAAAATAAATCTAAGTTTACTTTAATTTGATCTTGTTTAAAAACAGAAACCCTACTTCCTGTATACTTCTTAAGTAATTTTAAATAGTGATCACAATATAGAATATCTTCTGCAATACCTTTATTATCCAAGATATGAGCTTTTATCTGATAAGTTAATTGTTTTATCTATGCAAAAAGTTGCGTTAAATCTTGATTTTTTTGTAATTCTAGTAGTTCTAAATATTTATATAAATTTTTTAATTCTAAAGGCAAAACTTCTTTATTATTTTTTAATATCTCACTTAAACTATGATAAAAATTAACACCCACTTGTTTTGACAATAAATGTTCAAAGTCATCTTGGCTAAGCTGAGTTTTTAAAATAGAAATTATATATCTAGTTTCTTGACTTAAAGCTAACTCATTAATATTAGTTTTACTTGTAAACTCTTGCATATCTTTGAATAGCTTTATTTGAGGATAATCTTTAATGTTAATATCAAAACTTATGTATGTCTTTAGTAAAAAATCTAAAAAATCAGTACTTTCTCCGACAAAGTCTTTTTTTGTATATTTTTGTTCAAGCAATTCTATTTGTTGGATTTTTGGGGAATAAAAAATTTCTTTAGTAAATTTTAAAATTTTCGCAGATTCATCATAAAACTTTTCAAACTTTTGTTTATTTTCTATACAAGTTGTTAAAAAATGTAAGTTTTGTTCATAAATATTAAGATCTTCTAGGTTTACTAATAAACTCTTTATTATCAAAAAAATCTTAAATGATAGCAATTCTTTATAGGACAAAGTATCCCCTGAATAATTATAAGAACGTAAAATAAAACACAATTTTATTTTACGTAATAACCATGTCACAGAAGGTAAAATTATGTTATGATTTCTTATAAATTAATTGGAGGCTATTATGAATTTTTTTCATTATATTAAGGCAGTTGGCACAGGACCTAAAGGAAATCGAAATTTATCTCAAATAGAAATCATGGATGCTATGGAACAAATATTAGACCAAAAAGCTTATCCAGAGCAAATAACGGCATTTTTACTTGGTTGGAGATTACAAGAAGAAAGCAATCAAGCAATGTCTGCTGCTTTCAAATCTTTTGATAAATATATAAAAAGAGTTCATATAAAAAATTCAGTTGAACTTGGGAATCCATATGATGGAAAACAAAAACGCCCTTATATTTTTCCTTTAATAGCAAAAGAGTTGAAAAAATTTGATTTAAACATTGTCATCAGCGGGGATTACCTCCAACCTGCAAAAGCAGGAATAACGACAAAAGATACCTGCTTAAACTTACAGCTGGAAAATAATATCCATTTTTTTGATAGAGCCACTTATTTTAAAGAATTAAGCAATTTAACACAACTAAGGCAAAGACTTGGCTTACGAACAGGCTTAAATACTATTGAGAAGCTTTTAAATCCGGGAAACTCTAAATATGCTATCACTGGAGCCTTCCACAAACCTTAT
Organism: Bacteroidota bacterium; assembly: GCA_024206165.1. GTDB lineage: Bacteria > Bacteroidota > Bacteroidia > Cytophagales > Amoebophilaceae > JAAGZN01. The sequence goes on along the minus strand of JAAGZN010000151.1, from coordinate 500 downwards.
GTTAAAAAATATATTGATCTATTTGGAAAACATTATAAAAAACTTATTATCGTCCAAGGGGAAGAAGGCACAGCAGAATTCTTTGGGAAATCAAAGTATTGGATAAAAGAAAATGATGAAATCATTGAGGTTGATATTAACCCTCTTAATTTTGGTATTGAATATAAGGATATTTGGAAAAACATTACAATTGAGCAGATGAAAGAAGTTTTACTAAACCCAAGCAATGAACTAATCAAATTAGTTAAACTCAATGCAGCATTAGTCCTTTTTTCTTCAAATAAAGTTAGTAGTTTATCAGAGGGATATGAACAACTCTTATCCAAGTAATAAATCGTTAGCTGCTAAGAAAGTATATTATTAATTTTCGGAATAATACCTTGACAGCGTGATTATTATTCGCTAAACTTTCATAATTAAAACTTTTTAAGGAGTCAAAATTATGAATAAATTAGTTGATGATGCCTTTCCACCTAATTCAATTTCTTGTGCTGATTGTG
>JAAGZN010000017.1 GCA_024206165.1 Bacteroidota bacterium | reverse complement strand
GCACTGCACTGCACTGCACTGCACTGCACTGCACTGCACTGCACTGCACTGCACTGCACTGCACTGTACTGCACTGCACTGCACTGCACTGCACTGTACTGCACTGCAATGAACTGCACTGCACTGCACGGCACTATACAAAGATACCGGCACTCCACCAATTGCCTCACTGCAAACAGAGACCATTGCTCTATAATACCACGGCCCGTACAGTGTACACATATGACGCACTCTGAGATATAGTTTCTATTATTGCCTCACTCCTGTCATCAAAATTCTACGGTAATTTTTCTTTAGCAAGGTATGACATATTTGGTACCAAAAAAATCCTTAGATCCAGAGCTTTCCGAATATGTATAACACTTGGGGGTGGAAATGAAGTCTTGGCAATGAAAAAAATCACTTTTCATCCAAAACTGGTCAAAATCCGCACTATTTGGCTGCCAGGAAATATTATGTGCAACACTAAAAGGGAGGTATTTAAAAGTTTTGCATAGTAAATGGTCCATTCTTGGTTTCTGTCATCGAAGTGGGACATCAGAGCTGCAATATGAGCCATCAGGGGCACGGTTGTCCCTTGTAATTGCGGAGATACGGTCAATTAACCATGAAACGTCACTTGCCGTCAAAGATCTGAAAATCACAGTTTCTTTAGGAAAAGTGGATTTTTCTAATAAAATTTGAACATTTTCTGGGTCAACCAAAGGTTCTATTATTCACCTATCACCAAGTGGTGAATGTGTGCAGAACAAAACCGGGACAATGTAAATGAAAGTATTACTTTG
>JAAGZN010000150.1 GCA_024206165.1 Bacteroidota bacterium | reverse complement strand
TTAATATTTCGTTGTTTTGCTGGATGATTTGCGGTTTTGGTGTGTAAATATTGTTTTCGTCAATATCTTCATCTTCAATAATTCTATGCTGAGGCATCAGAAAGTTAATATTTTTTAAATGGTCATAGCTCTTAGAAATTTTTTGAGCAGTATTTAAGGCATTTAAAATAGTATTTCTGTGTTGTTCCAATGCCATTTAAACTTTTTTGTATTCCATAAGATAATATTGTTGTTGTCTTTAAGGTTTTATTGAGGTCTTGAACTGCTGGCAAGTTATTAAAAGCCTTTATACTTTCTTGGCTAATAATTGCCATTTTTTCAATGTAGCTTACATCAATATTGCTATTAGCTAATAATTGTCTTACTGTAGTCATTGTCATTACATCCTTTTAATTTATAATATTGACTTAAATAACCTTTAAAATATCTTTTAAAAAAGGAAATTGTACTTTACAGTTTTTTTGAATTCTATTATAAATATTTTCATCTTCGCCATGTTTCCCTATGTCTAAGTAATAATTTTTCCCTTGATGTTTTGCGTAAATTATCCAATCGCCTGTTTTTACCCTTTCTTCGAATGGTTTCATCACTAAGGACTGTGCTATCTGACCAGCAACTTCACTAATATCCTTTCCAATAAATGGTTTCATTAAATCTTCAAAATTTTTATTATTTTTATTTATTCCTTTCAAATCCCAATGTATTTTTATATTTTCTGATAGATGCCTGTCAGTATAAAAATGTTTGTGATAGAGTCCTTTTAACCACTTTCTTTTAAATGGGGCTTGGGATTTAACTTTATTTGGAAGAGCTAATCCTTCCAAAACTTTAATTTCATCAATTATACGGCTAATAGAACAAAAACCTGACTTTTGTAAAAGTGCTAAATGACTAATAAAAAGACCACTACATCTCTCTAAAATTTTGATATGCTTTAAAGCTCTTAAAACATCTTCAATATTTTCTTGCCCAAGTATAGATGGCTCATTAATTAATTTTTTTTCTTCATCAGATATTTCTTTATTTTCACCTTGTATAACTTCAATGCTTTTAATCTCTGACTTAATTAAGTTTCGTTTCATTCAGCTTTCCTCTATCACCTTTATTTCTTCATCTGTTAAATCATAAAGACTATAAACCATCATATCTATTTCTTTATCTGTAGCTTGTATCTTAGATTGCAGTTCGTTTATTTCAGTTTTATATTCATTAAAATATTCGCTCCATTCATCTTGTTGTTTAAGTGATAAATCTATTTTTTGTTTTTTAAGCTCTGAAATAAATGTTTTAAAGTCATAATCATAAAAGCTTTCTAACTTCTTTGTTATTTTATTAATAGATAAGTTGTCATATAAACGAGTTAGTAGTTTTGTCTTTTTATCTTGTAGTTGTTTATTTAGGTCAAGCATGGTATCGGATTTTTGAATAAAAGGTTGTTGTGCTTCTTTTGAAATTTGAGGGATTGGAAGCTTTCCTAATCCATTTTCAAAATATTCATATACTCCATTTCCTGTTTGTTTCCCTATAGTTTTATATCTAAAATTTAATGTATTAGAATTTAATAATATTAACACATACTTTAAATTTAAGTTTTTATTAGTATCAAATATTACTGTTGTATTTGTAAGTCCAATATATTCTTTTGTATTATCAAAACAAAATGTATTGTTTTTTGATCGATATGATGTCCAAATTTTATTTAAGTGATAAAATTCTTTGTGCATTGGGAATGTATAATTCCACCATTTTGATGTTTTTCTTCTTTTTTTATCTGCTCTATTTTCTAAAAAGTCTCTATTTTCCAATAAATAAGTTTGTATAGAAAGAGGTAAATCTTCAAAATTTTCAATATCCTCAAAATATAAAATATATTCTTTAAATTGGTCTATTGAATATTTTTTTATAATATCACCACTCATTCTTTTTTTTATAAATTCTTTTGGAAATTGTTTTGGTTTATTTTTGAAAATGAAAATTTTATTTGCTGCGGTTTCCATTCCTTTACCAATCTTAATTACTGTATTTAATTTCGGATAATCAGAGTCAATTTTCATATTTATATTATTTATTTTTTCATCTACCAAAGCAAAAACATTATCTTTTTTAAGATTAACTTTAATGTAGTTTTCTTTTAAATTTATATTCTTTGCTATAAAATTTTGAGAATATTCCTTATCTTTAAAAGAATATGCTAATGTTTTTATATTTTCTTTTGTTTTATCAAGCTCTAAGATTGATGTTGTAATTAAAGCATCTGAAAACACTAAATATTTTTCAAAATTTATTATTTTAGTAATTTGTGTTTTATTTAAAATATAATTTCTTAACTTTTGTGCTTTATCTGAAAACATAAATGCATTTGAGACGATAAATCCAACTTTATTTTTTGTAAGATGAATTGCTTTTGCTATAAAATAAAAAATAATATCACTTTTATCTTGCCAAATTTCATGATAACTATTCTGAATAAATTGAGTAATTTTAGAATTTGCTCCTAATGTTTGAATATTAAAATACGGCGGATTCCCAATCACAACATCAAACCCACCATTACCCATAATTTCCTTAAACTCAACATCCCAATCAAACGCCTTATCCCCTGCAACCTCTCTATCATTAATCAGCGAATTACCGCATTTAATATTATTGCTCAAATTCGACAACTTCCTGCCTTGTTGTGCCGTTCTCAGCCACA
>JAAGZN010000001.1 GCA_024206165.1 Bacteroidota bacterium | reverse complement strand
GACTGCATTGGACTCAATTACACTAAAAATGACTCAATTGGACTCAATTACACTCAATTGGAATCAATTAAACTCAATTTACAATCAATTTAGACTGAATTGGACTCAATTTACACTCCATTGGACTCAATTACACTCAATTACACTCAATTTACAAACAATTAAGACTGAATTGGACTCAATTACACTCAAATGGACTCAAAGGAACTCAATTACACTCAATGGGAATCAATTGCACTCAATTTACAATGAATTTAAACTAAATTGGACTCAATTTACACTGCATTGGACTCAATTACACTCAATTACACTCAATTTACAAACAATTGAGACTGAATTGGACTAAATTGGACTAAATTGGACTAAATTGGACTAAATTGGACTAAATTGGACTCAATTGGACTGAATTGGACTGAAAGGGACTGAATTTGACTGAATTTGACTGAATTTGACTGAATTTGACTGAATTGGACTGAATTGGACTGAATTGGACTGAATTTGACTGAATTGGACTAAATTGGACTCAATTGGACTGAATTGCACTAAATTGGACTAAATTGGACTCAATTGGACTCAATTGGACTCAATTGGACTCAATTGGACTCAATTGGACTCAATTGGACTCAATTGGACTCAATTGGACTCAATTGGACTCAATTGGACT
>JAAGZN010000149.1 GCA_024206165.1 Bacteroidota bacterium | reverse complement strand
GCTTGGCTAATACTTAAAAGAAGAGCAGTGAATATTTAGCAAGGGGCAAGAAGTGAGTTACTTTTCCCTCAACTAATAATTTTGCATGTCTACCCTCCAGGAGAACTTATCCAACGCCGAAGTGTTTTACGTGCAACAACGGGTCACACGGAGAACAGAGAGCCAGAGAGAAGCGAGACACGTTGTCTTAACGACTTCTATACGTCTACTGAACTAACTGATCTATATTACATTACAATATCTACAGTTTATATACAGAAATGAAAGTAAATCGATACATCAAATGACGCAGCTTGTGGTTATAAGAGGATTGCTATGAAGGAAAGGGTGTAGAATCCTAGGTAAGAAAGTAAAGCTGGAAGTATGCAGAAAAGTGCTGAATATGATATTAGAGATTAGGCTAGGTCAGGCGTTAGTTGAAAACAATGGAATGTTACCATGGATGAGTAGATGAAGCGTGGTTGACTCTGAGAAAGTTGGAAGATGTTATGACAATAACAGAGTGAGTAAGTTCGGCTATGACGCAGAGAACTTTGAGAAGCAAAAAGTTGAGAAAGAAAGTTCTGAGAGTAAATGAATGAGCAGGAAAATGTAGGCCTAAG
>JAAGZN010000148.1 GCA_024206165.1 Bacteroidota bacterium | reverse complement strand
AGGCTATAATAGCCTTGGAAAATGCACAAAGCCACCGATGATATTTTCCTTGGAAATCAGGCAAAATATGGAAAAAAGCCTCATGGTTAGCCGATGGTTTTTGGTCAAAATTCGCCCCAAATAAATGGTTCCAAGAAGGCTTTTAGTCTAGTCATTACTGTTCAGGAAGCATTAATAGGCTATAATAGCCTTGGAAAATGCACAAAACCATCGATGAATTTTCCTTGAAAATCAGGCAAAAATTTAAGAAAAAAGCCTGATGGTTAGCCCATGGTTTTTGGTCAAAGTTCGCCCAAAATAAATGGTCCCAAGAAGGCTTTTACTCTAGTCATGACTGTTCAGGAAGCATAAATAGGCTATAATAGCCTTGGAAAATGCACAAAACCACCAATGATATTTTCCTTGAAAATCAGGCAAAATTTCGAAAAAAGCCTGATGAATAGCCCATGGTTTTTGGTACAAAATGGCCCAAAATATATGATTCCAAATAGGCTTAAAATCTGTGGAGGACAGTCCAAGGAGCAATATAAGACTACAATAGCCTTAGAAAACGCATAAAATCACCAAAAAAGTTTCCTTCAAAATCAGCCAAAAATTGGAAAGAAGCCTGATGGTTAGCCCATGGTTTTTGGTAAAAAATGGCCCAAAATATATGATTCCAAATAGGCTTAAAATCTGTGGAGGACAGTCCAAGGAGCAATATAAGACTACAATAGCCTTAGAAAACGCATAAAATCACCAAAAAAGTTTCCT
>JAAGZN010000016.1 GCA_024206165.1 Bacteroidota bacterium | reverse complement strand
TTGGAATGGATTACTGCGTGTTAAATTTCTAACAGAAATATATATTTTTTTAAATTTGAGCTTGGCTAACGCTAAGCTCTTTTTTATATTATATATGTATACACGAAATTAAGTTATAACAAATAAAATTTATATGAGTGAGTTTAAATTCCCAACAGAACAAGTAGAATTACCTTCAAAAGGATTAGTATACCCACCTGATAGTCCCTTACGTAGTGGTAAAGTAGAAATGAAATATATGACTGCTAAAGAAGAAGATATTCTTAGTAATCAAAATTTAATAGAAAAAGGTATAGTTTTAGAAAAATTATTAGATTCCTTACTTCAAGGTAAAGTTGATACTTCATCTCTTGTAACTGGAGATAAAAACGCCATTTTTATAGCTGCTCGAGTTCTAGGGTATGGTAAAGAGTATAAATTTTCTTACAATGATAAAGAAGTAACAATAGATTTATCAACTGTTGAACCAAAACCCTTTGATGAGAGTATTGTAGATGATAATGGTTTTATAGAATTTACCCTTCCTAAGTCGGAAGTTAAGGTTAAATTTAAAATTTTAACAGATAAAGAAGAAGATAAATTAAATAAAGACATTAAAAGTTTATCTAAATTTAATAATGGTGGCGGTGAAGTTACAACAAGATTAAAACATCAAATAGTTTCAATTAATGATGATGATAATAAATCAGAAATTAAAAATTTTATTGATAACTATATGTTAGCCCAAGACTCCAGAGCATTAAGAAATTATATTAAAGAAATTTCCCCTGACATAGATATGTCTCATACTTTAGAAGATGGTAAGGAAATACAAATCCCAATTGGTATAGGTTTTTTTTGGCCGGATCTCTAAAAGAGATCCAATCCTATAGAGTTTCAATATTTAATTCACTTCATGAAATTACATTCCATGGTAATGGGGGGTATACTTGGGGAGATGTTTACAATATGCCTATATGGTTAAGAAAATTTACTTTTAATAAAATTAAAAATTGGTATGATAAAAAAGAAGAAGCCCAAAATGCTTCTAAAAATCAAATAGACCTTAATAATCCCGTTAAAGCCAACATACCTAAATCTGCATTTACACCCCCCACAAATAGTAGTTTTAAATCAAAACCTAGCTAT
>JAAGZN010000015.1 GCA_024206165.1 Bacteroidota bacterium | reverse complement strand
TATTCCGTACTCCTCCTCCTCCTCCTCTTCCTCTGTCTGCCAGATTCACCTTCTGCCAGTTCTGCCAAACTGAGTGTTTTCCTTTAGGTACAGAAGTGGGAAGCAGTGGCCAAAGGCGACAGGAGGTCACCCTAACTTCTAGTTGTCAATAATGAAATATGGACCCTCTAATTTTTGTTCAACTTTTTTGAGATATTTTGGAATGTCTAGCATAAAATTTTGGCTGAAGGGAAGCAATTAAAAAGGTGCACTTCTTGTCAAGCACACTGTAGGAAAAGGCATGACGGAGAGTTGCATGTTCTGGATGTAACCAGATGTGAGGGGCTGTGGTCAGGGGCCGGGGGCGATCTCAAGGGCACCAGGGTCGCCGCTCCCTCCGTATAACAGGGGATTTGGTCGGATGGAAGGCCGGTCACTGCCACTGCACTTGTGACCAGTGCAACGCATCCTTCACACAGTCTGGCACCATGAAGTGTCACATGCTGCAACACACTGGCAACAAGCCATACACTTGCGAGCAGTGCAACAAATCCTTCGGACAGTGTAGCACTCTGAAGGACCACATGCAGCTGCACAATTGCGAGAAACAATACAGTTGTAACCAGTGTAATGAATCTTTGGCCTATTTTAGCAATCTGAAGAAACACATGCAGTGGCACACTGGAGAGAAGCTCCTGCTATGCGTGCGAAAAGTTCTTTGTCGGAACTGGCACCCTGTAAAAGCACCAGCTTATACACAACATGGGCTGGAGGGGACGGTGCGGGCCCGGCTGGCGGCGCGCCGCGGCGGTGGCTGGTCGGCACCATGACCGAGGACTCCGTGAACGTCGTGTTCCCCGAAGAGGAGGAGGAGGGTGGTCAGGGGATCAGCTGGATGGCCGAGCATGCCAAGCAGGTCCTCAGACTGCTGCCCGACGGCCTCACCGTCCTCGGGTTCTTCCTCGACCAGTCCGACAGCTTCCTGGTGGCCAACGGCGGCACATGCACTTGACCTGTCAGCTGTGTAGCTAGACCTTCACAAACATCAGAGCCAGTGGACTCACAGAGTGGAGGACATAAGGACGAGGTATAAAATGGCTCCAGCGGAGACCCTGGGGCGCTCCAATCTAGAAAGACTTGTCATATGTAACCCTTGTCTACTATGATGACAAGCAGACTTAGGCACACAAGATTGGGCTGGCCGGGGCCGGCTGGCCTCCAACTCGACAACTCGGTGTTTTCATAATGACCACCAAGTCGAGCCGAGCCGGCCATGACAGAGGCCGAGCTAAGTCGAGCCGAGCAAACTCGACGATCCCTG
>JAAGZN010000147.1 GCA_024206165.1 Bacteroidota bacterium | reverse complement strand
TCCCTTTTGTTCACCCGGCCGGCGTGCTGATTGTCCCCGACGTTGGGCCTGTCCTGGGAGTAGTTGAGCATCTTGGAGGTGCTCAGCGCCTCCTCCGACTGGAGAAGCAAATTTTAGGTTTCTCAAAAGCTTTTTAGGGTTTTAACGGTTTTAGGGTTTTACTAACTAACCTTCATCGTGTAGGTGACCCTCCACACGTTGCCCGGCCACGGCGGCCTTGAACTTGGAGTTGTAGCTCTCGTTGCAGTTGGTGGTGGTGGGGATGCTCATGTCCTTGATGCTCCTGTAGCCGGACCAGTCGGAGATGGGGTACCTCGGCTCGATGTTGTTGTCCTCGTCGCCGACCCAGGTGACCTGCATGTAGGTGAGCAGGTTCTCGATCTGAAAGATGTTCCATTATATAACGAAACATTTGGGCCAAAAAAAAACCCACCTTCTGTTTCTGTTTGTTCCACATGGACAACTTGACGGCCATCTTCTTGCGCACGTACATGGCGAGGGCGTTGAAGTAGTGCGGCACGCAGTGCGGGTGCACGTAGGTCAGCGCCATCACCATGGCCACGAACTCGCGGAAGCCCTTGCCGGACGGGGTCTTGCAGATGTAGAACGAGGCGAGCCCGATCTTGTCGACCCTGGACTTGATGGCGTGCTTCCAATGGAAGAGGCAGCCATAGACGGTGAAGGTGCTGAAGACTTCTTTGATGGAGTTCGAAATGGCCAACTCGAAGTCGGTGACGCAGACCTTGGGGTGCATCTTGCTGATGTCCATGCCGGACGCGACGATGTGTCGGACGATCGCGTTGTGCAGCGGGATGAGGACCCCATTCCGGTAGCACAACGGCGTCTTGTGGCTGAGGAAGCACCAGACGAGCGGGAAGGAGCGTTGTTCGTGGTCCACACCCACAATCACGAAGATCTGCTTGAACTTGGGGTTCTTCGGCGCCGTCTCAAAGGTCCCGTCCATGACCCATGTGGGGAACTTGAGGAGGCCCTCGATCCCGGCGTCGGAGACGAAGGTCACGGCGTATTCCTTCTTGCCCTTCTTGCCACCGCCGACGTAGTCGTTGAAGAGGACGAACCTCTTCGATGGGTCCTCGTTGTCCCCCTCGAAGTTGGTGGTCTGCAGGGACTCTGGCAAGTTCTCCTTGAATTCGGCGAAGTTCTTGGGCACGCCGGGCACCTGCAGGAATAGTTTAAAAATAAGTTCTTCCTTGGCGGCGAAAACTAACCTGGAAATACTTATTGTAGGCCCGGTACCACCGGGACTTCAGCTCGACGGCGCTCGGGCAGAGGGTGAGCAGCTCGTTGTCGCCCTCGCAGCGGTAGATGATGGCGGCGTACACCTTGCGCAAGCCGCTAGCCATGTAAGCCTTGAGCCCGTACTGCAACTCCTCGTGCACGATCTTCAGCATCTTGATCTCCTTGGCGCTGTTGTTGTGCCGATGGACGTCGCTTGGCGGGTCTTGGCGGGTCTTCTTCTTCGGACTGACGACCCGCGTCACCTTGTCCTCGTAGTCAGTTTTCACCTTGACCTGGCAGCCGTCGGTGGCGCACTTGTACGTCCGTTCGTAGAGCCTCGGGTTGGTGTTCACCAGCAAAAAAATGACGTCGGTACGCTTGTCGTAGTGCGCGAAGCCGTTGC
>JAAGZN010000146.1 GCA_024206165.1 Bacteroidota bacterium | reverse complement strand
TATTAACTCTATTAGTAAAAGATTGCTTTCTCAAAGGCTTCCTTTTAGTAGGAATAACATGCTTATTCCCATTATCATCTATGAAAATATTTTTATCATCATTCAGATTATTTAGTGCCTGTTTCTCATCACTGGCCGATGGATTTCCCCCTCCGTCATCCCAATTTTTCAAAGAACTACTTAAACCTATATTAGATTTAATTTGTCCTTCTAATATATTTCCTTTTTCACTAAAATCCTCAGTATTTTGGTAATTATTTTCACAAAATTCTAATAATCTATTTTCATTATTCAATATTTTAAAATCTTGCTTCCATGAATTTTTAATATCTAATAATTCATTTTGAAATAATTTATATGATATACCTGTTTCGAAACTATTTTTATTTGAGTTTTCATAATGATTAAATGTGGTATTATCATCTATCATCATTTCATCCTGAATGCCGATCTCACTATTTTGATCCGATTCTTGATTAGGAAGAAAAAAATCTGGATCTAGTCCCATTAATAGTTTATTATTATTGCTTGAATAAAATGAATTTAAATCAGGATTTTCTTTTAATGTACTTATTAATTCTTTTCTTATATTTTGACCACTTTTATCCAATTTTTGACCTAATGCATCAAATACACAATTATTTAAACCTGAACTTTTTATTTCGCTTCCATTCTTTGGAATACAATGTTCTCCTACTTTCTTTAGATCTATTACATTTTTATAATTTTTTCCATAGGTTAATATTCTGTTTTCTTTATCATCATATAAGTTTATTTCCATTTTATACATTGAGGACAAGATAGCTAAATCTTTTTCATTTACTTTTGAGCCTTGTTTTAATTTTAGAGTTCTTAGTTCTAAGGTAGGTGACATTTGTTTATTTGTATTGTTTGACTTTTTAAGTCTTCTATTTGAAACGTCTGCACATTGTTGGATATATCTAGCTTCGGATTTTGCTTTTACTAATTCTTCATTAGATCTTTTTTTGATTGGTTCAAAGATTGTATTTGCTATATTATGAGATGCAAAGCTGGATATTGTTCCTATAAGTCCATTTTCTACGTTGGAATTTACTGAGCCAGAAACTTGTTGAGATATTGATTTACATAGATATTCTGCATCTGATTCTATATATTGAGTTGGTGTTAATTTTTCTGTTTTATATAATTCACTATCATAATTTTTAACATCATCATAATATAATAGACTAAATCCTTGTAGATGTTTATTTACATATCCTAAATTTCTTTTTTCATTTTTCTTTTGTATTTCTCTTTTTTTTGCTTCTTCTAATTTAGAATATCTAATTTTTGCTTCATTAAATTCTTTTTCTAAAATATTTTCATATTTCGATAATTCTTTTCTAAAATTTTCTACAAAATAATTACAATACTTTAGAGCTTCTTTTGCATAATGGCCTGATTCTACTGAAGTTATAAAAAAATCTGCTAGAGCTTTAAAGCTATTTTCTTTAAAATTGCAATTATTCTTTATACTTTTAATTACACTCATAAAATCTTTAAACCATGTAGACTTAGAATGTTTTTTTATGAGTTCTTCTGAAATTTCTAAAATCTTTTTTTGCCATTTGTTATTACCATTAAGTTTATCTATTGATACTGCTGTGGTAATAGAGTAATTATTTTTAAGACTTGACAGTATATTATCTTCAATTATAGAGTTAATAAAAGGGTCTAAATTCTTTTTTAATTTAATAATTTCATCTTTGAAAAATCTACCTCCCAAATCTCCGAGTGTGTGAACTATAGCATATATTCCAAGTGATTTAAATGTTTGTGATACAAAGGCAAGATTAAAAGTATTGAGACCTTGGGAGTTATTACTGATATATTCAGATAAGCCAGTAAAATAAAATACTGATGCAATAGTAACGGATATAATCAAGCTTTTAACCTTATTTTTGACCCAATTCTCCATATTAAATTCTCCTCTTAAAGCATCTATAGTGGTTGATATTGTATTTCCTACTGCTTCATACATTAATCCAAAGCCTATGTTAGCTAATAGTCCTCCTGTTAAAACAGTCATTGCAAAACCTGCTAAAAATTGTACTGCATTTAATGCATAAGTAACACATACTTCAAGCCAATTAGTTGGTGGAACCTGTTGTACTCCAAACAATTCATCATAACCATTTGTACTTACTTGTTTTATTTCATTCTCATAATTTTTTGTTTCTTGTTTTAATGCTTTATTAAAATTAAAAAGGCCTGCTTTTAATGCATTCCCTTGATATTTTGCTGTTTTTATTTCACTAATTACTTTATTTGCTGTTCCTATTTTCCAAGCTTCTAAGTTCATCAAGTTTTGTATTTGTTTTTTAGCATTGTGTTTTTGTTTTGTTATAACTAGAGAACCTAAATTATTTAGCTCTGTTAAACGATATTGCTTTGTTAATTTAATAGCTTTTTTTAAAGATTTTCTTGCGCTATTTAGATTTTCATAATTTGACCCATCTTGCATTATTTCTACATAAGCTCTATAATAATGAGCTGTCGCTATATGATAAGGATCTAAATCTATTGCTTTATCAAAAGCATCTATAGCATTATCGAAATAAGATTTATATGCACTTGATTTAGTTTGACCCCATCTTTTATTACTATTTTCCATTATTACTCTATTTGCATCTCTATACCATGATTTTCCTCTTAGTATGTAGAAATAGGGATTTTTAATTACTGTGCCCTTTTTGTAATCTTGTTCTATTTCATTTAATAATTTTTTTAAACTTTTATTTGCTTTGTTATAATCATTTTTTATTAAATCTTCATTCATTTTAAGCCATATGGCCCATCTTTCTTCTATTGCTTTTCCTTTATATTTACCACAACATCGATTTTTATGTAATTCATTTAAGAATTTTGAAAATTTAAGAAATAACTTATCTTCCTTATGATTAGATTTCATTATTGAATAACTATTTTCAATATCTAAATTTTCATTTGTATCTCTATTTTTTTTGAGTTCATTTAAATCTCTTCCCCAAGGATCATAAATTATATATTGAAATGTTCCCTTATTGCCTTCTCTTGCTGTTCTCCCAGCATTTTGTTTTTCTATTCTTTTATTATTTGGCAAAAATGTTAAGCAAACATGCAATCCTGATTTTCTTTCAATTTTGCCATTTGATTTAAAATCTGTACCTCTACCGGCTATATTTGTTGCTATTATTATATCGCCTTCTTCTAATCCTTTTATTTCAAATTTCTTATTTATAGAATTTTCTCCTGTATACGGATATATGTTACCTACATCAATCTTATGTATTTCTTTAAGTTTTTTTTCTATTTTTTTGGCTTGTGAGATATATTTACAAATAATTAAAGACGGTATTCCATTTTTTGTTTTTTGATTTATAGATCTACATATTTTTTCTTCCCATTCTTCTTTAGTCTTACAAACTATAGGTTTTAATTCTTTGCATATATAGTCTTCATTAGTTTGATTATTAATAATCCTCTTGCTAAATGGTGGTATAATATTTATTTTCAAATTATAATTGTCATAAAAGAATTTATGTAATTTATTATTTCCAGAAGTCCCTGTCATACCTACAAGGTTATCATATTTTTTAAAGAAATGGGAATGTGATAAATATTTACTTAATGGTCTATCTGGGGTTACTTTGAGTCCATTCATCATACACAAAAATAAATTTATTCCTCCTGAATATTTCATTCTTTTATCTAACACTCCTGTGTTATTGCAATCAACATGTATTATTTGGTTATTTTTTTCATCTGAAATAAAGTTTTTTTCATTTTCATAAATAGAAGAAACACTAATACTATTGTTAACCCAATTTTCAAATTTGTAATGTATATATTTTCTTAGATAATCGGGAATTTTAAAATGATCTTTACGTTTTTTTTGTTTCCATTTAAGTTGTGCTGTCTCTATTTCTTTCTCTTTTTCAAATTTATCTATTTGTTCTTTATTTATTTTGATATCTTCAATTTTACAAATTTGTTCTAATTCACTTTGTTTTCTTAAATTATATTTTTCAAATTTGGTCCAGATTTTATAATCTTTTATTGAGAGTTTTCTAAAAATTTCTTTCAATTTTGTGGTTACTTGTTTGCGAATAAATTTGGTTGGATTTTTAATTTTAGATAAATGCTTATAGATATTTTCATTTGATTTTTCTTTAGGTATTAAATTTCCATTATCATCAAAAACAAATTCCTTTTTCGAATAATAATATCCACCATCTTTGATCAATAAACGTCTTTTTATTTTTTGAACAAAATTCAATGCTGCAGCAGTACAAACCATTGTATGATTCATTCCGGGAATAGAACCTGTTAATAAAGTTTTAGTGCCAGCTGAATCATAAAGAAGATTATCTATTTCGTCTACTATTGCATTTGTGAATCCTCTATTTCCTCTTAAATTGTTTCTATTACCAATATCTTCTATTAAATTTCCAACAAAGCTTGTTGGGATTCCATAAACTATATCATTTTTATATGCAGATTTTAATTGACTTAATTTTGTATAATTATTATGATCATATGTTATTCCTAATAGATCAAAATATGATTTTCTTTTAGCTAGTTCTTGCTTTACTAATTCTGGGGATGAAGTTATAACATCTACTTTCTGTTTTTTTAGTACATGAAAAGCTGACAATATTGCTGATATAAGTGATTTTCCTTCTCCTGTATTTATTTGTTCTATTAATCCATGACTTCTATATTTATTAAGAAATAGTAAAACTGAAAGCATCTGAATTTTTCTGGGTTCATAACCTTTATCTAGTATTACAGCTTTTGTTAAAACTGCTAAGATTTCTTGATTTGATGGTTTATAATCTGTTGTTCTTACAATCTTAGACCAGATTTTTATATCTTCTTTATTATAGTCTTTAATTTTTTTATTGAATAAATTTAAATAATCTAAAGATCTATGAAAAAAGATATAATTAGATTTTATTTCATCTTTAAAATTTCTCGAATCTGAATAACTCTTGTATTTATCTATAATTTCAAGATATTTTGTTTTTAAATCTTTTTTTGAAAGTTTAAGTCTATTATTTAAAAATATTTCTTTCTTGGGATTTAGATTTTGAGTTTTTTCATAAATATAATTTATCAAATCATCTAATGACCTTTCTTTGGAAGAATCAAAAGTTTTATTAACAACAAATTCATTTGTTATTATTAGCCAATCTTCATATTTTTCGCATTTTAGCTTTTTAAAGTATTCATTATAATCTTGTCCTGATAAATTATATTCATAGGCTATTCTGATAGCTTCTTTTAACTCGTTTTTGTTATAATAATTTTTATTTTTTAGGGATTTTAAAAAGTCATTTATTTTATCGAAAGAGGTTCCTTTATCTATAATTTCTTTTAACTGGTCTTGTATTTCTTTATCTAAAATATTTAATAATTTACAATCTTCTTCTATAAATTTCTTTGTAAGAATGTTATGTATTTTTTTTATTTTTTCTTTGTCTTCAAATTTTACTTCTTGGAATAAATTTAGAATTTCTTTTTCAACAGGTTTTTGATTTCTTTTATTTAGTAGTTCTATAAATTGTGTTATATCATTAAAGCTTTCTGCATTTTTCAAATTAAATATAAAACTTGAAATGAAGGAATTTGAGAAATTATGTTTAAAAAAGAAATTGCTGAGGTAGGTTATTTGTTTTTTGCTTATTGATTTGACATTAGTATTGAAATTTAACCAATTTGGGGGTGGAATAAAACTGATACCAAAACTTAATAGACTATCCTTAATCCAATTATTTTTTAATTTATTATACCAGTCCCATTTTTTTTCTATTAGAATTTTTAATGATTCTTGATTTTTGAAGCTAAGATAAGTTTTTATATTTTCAATTTTCTTTTGATTTAGATCATTTGTATTTTTATTTAAGGATTGTATTATTTTTTTTAAATCTTTTTTATTGAAATTTGATCTTAATTTTGATAATAAATCTATTAAATCTTGATTTCTATTAAAATATGATTTTAGCTTTTCAGTTTCTTCTTTGATTTCTTTTTCTATCTCCCAATCTTCAACTTTAAATTTTAAAAATAAGTCAAAATCAAAATTTTTATCTATATATCTTAGTATTGAATATTTTTTTGAAGTATCAAAGTTACCAATTTTGGAAATAAAAAAATTCTTATATTGATCATTATTTTGAATAAAATTTCTTTTAATAATATCATCTAAATAATTATTTAAGAATTTTTCTGAAGGTATATATTTAGTATTGTCTTCAAAAAGTTTTAAAATAGTACTTTTAAAATTCCAATATTCATTTTTAAAACAAACATTTTCTATTATTGATAATAATTTTTCATATGTAAATGCGGTTAAATGGTTATTTTTTTCTAATTGATTAATGAATATAAAGGCAATATCATGATTATATGAAACTTGGCTATTATTAGATAAATAAGATACTAATTGTAAAATTGTTTTATTATCAAGATTTTGTGTTTGAGATAGTTCTTTATATTTAGATATATTTTGTTCCAAGTAAGCATTTGATTCTTCATTTATTAAATCTGTTTCTAATACATTGTTTTCTATATTATTAGCACTATATTTTTTCTCTTTAAGGTGTTGATAATTTATCATTTTTGTAATAAATGAGCTAAAATTTGATAATATTTTATTTACTTCTGTTGTAGTTCTTAGTTCTGTTTTGGGTATAACATTTTCTAAACAATTAAATAGTTGATTAATTAAATAAAATAAATTTTTTTTACAATTAGTATATGTTGAAGATATTTGATTAAGAATGGAGTAGTTATTTAATTCTTCATTTTTCTTATTTAAAAGTTCAACGATATAGTTGCAATTATTTTGTTGAGCATATAATAAGGGAGTATGTCCAAGTTTATTTTTCTTATTTAATTGTTCTTTTGATGCTTTTTTAATTAATGACTCAATATCTTCTATTTTATTATTAAAGCATGCATCATGTAATATATTGTTACCGTATTTATCTTCCTTTTCTATTAAATCTTTCTTATTTGTTAATTCATGATTTTGATTTGACTTTTTATTGTTTTCAGAATTTAAATTATTATTTTCTTTATTTTCTAGAATTATTGTTGATATATTTTTTTTAATTTTATTAGTTTGAATTTCAATATTTATTCCTTGTGAATAAATTTGTTCTATAATATTAAATTGCTCTTTTTTATAAAGAAATTCTAATATTTTTTTTAACCTATCTTTATTATATTTCTTAAAGTTAGTTTTTATACCAAGCTTTTCTGCCCCCTTAAAATTTTCACCTAATACTGCAGAATCAAAATAGGTATTTCCTTTTTTATTAATAAAATTAAAATCTTGTAAATAGTAATAATTGTTAATAAAATTTTTTAAGTAATTATATATTTTATTGTCATTGCTTTCATAACTAAAATTTGAGATAAATTCTATTAATGTATTATTCTTATTTTTTATTAAATAGCTTAATCCAGTATTTTTTTCATTTTTTGTTAAGCAATTTAAATCTATAGTATTAGTTTTTAATAAATTCTTAATCAACTGATCATCATTGCTTTTACAAGCTTTATGATATAAATTTTTATTTCCAAAAATATGATCATTTGGATCAAATTTATATTTTGTTATTAAAAAAATTATTGTATCAAATTGTCTATTTTTATATGCTAACTTGAGCAAATTCTTTTTATATAGCTTTAAATCTTTTTTATTTTTTTTAAATTCTTTTAATATGCAATCTATAACTTTATTATGCCCTTTTGAAACAGTCAATTCTAAAACATCATAGTTATTTAAAGATGAAACTCTTTTTTGAGGATCATATCCTTTTTTTAATAAGAGATTAATTATATTCAAATTATTATCAATACAAGCTTTATGAAATATTGGTATCTCATTTATCTTTAAGATTTCTCTATTATCTAAAGAATCAATAATTACAGATAGCAACTCTGTATTATTATCATTATATAATTTCTCAATAAAAGGGATATTCTCTTTTCTATAGATAAAATTATAATTAGCTCCTTTTTGTAATAATAAATTTACCATATCATATCTTTCAATAGTGTATGCATATTCTAAAGGAGTTTGATTACTCGCATTTTTGGCATGGAAATTAATATAGAAATTTTTACTTAATACATCTTTTAAAAGATCTAAGTTGTTTTTTTTTATAATTTCATGGATTAAAAACTTATTATTGTATTCTTTATTAATAAATCCCAAATTATCTAATACTAATTTAAAGAGTTTGAATTGATTCTTTTCTAATGTTTCAAATAAGATTTTGAGATTTTTTTTATTATTAGAATCCAAGTTAATATCATAGTTTTTTAAAATATATTCTGAAATTTCTAATTTTTTAGAGAAATAAGCATGATGTAATAATTTTTGTTTTGTTTTTCTATACTTATTACTTAAAATTTGAATATAAGGAAACCTAAAATATTTAGAAGCACGTTTAATTATATCAAAATGATTCCAATCAATTGCATAATATAATGGTAGGTATTTATTTTTTTTGGTATTTATTTTCATGCTAGCAGAATAACGCATTAAGTGTTCTGCAAAATCAACTTTGTTATTACAACAAGCATAATGTAATAAGGTTTCTCCATCATCATCTGTCCAGAAATCAGGATTAGCTCCAGTTGCTAATAATGCAGAAAAAGTTTTTGTCCTATTATTGTCGTAAGCAATTTTTAATGCATTTTTTCCTGCGTTATTTTTTTTATTTAATGAAGAATAATCATTTTTAAATAACTTTACTATTTGATAATATCCCTGTTGAGCCGCACATTGTAGTGGTGTTAAATCAGCTTCATTCAATCTAGATCCATCTGCTCCATGTAATAATAATTGTTTTGCAAATTTATATTTACCATAATAACATGCAAAATGTAATAAAGTATTATTATTATTATTTGTCCAGAAATCAGGATTTGCTCCATTTTTTAATAAGCATTTGAATGTTTCTAAATCATTATTAAAATAGGCTTTTGATAAAGGGGTTACATTTTTGTTATCTTTTATATTAAAATTTACATATCTATCAATAGACTTAATTACTTCTAGAGTTTTAGAATCTTTAGAACCTACTGCCCAATGTAAAGGGGTATATCCTCTTTCGGAATTTTCTTTTTGATATAGATTTCCACCTGATAGGATTAGGGATTTTATATATTCATATTTTTTATTACGGCAAGCATAATGTAATAAGGTAGCTCCTTTGCATATTCCTTCTTCTGAATTTTTCCAATAATCAGGATTTGCTCCATTTTTTAATAAGCATTTGAATATTTCTAAATCATTATCAAAATAGGCTTCTGATAAAAGGGTTATATTTCTGTCATTTTTTATATTAAAATTTACATCTGTTTTGATAGACTTAATTACTTCCAGAGTTTTAGAATCTTTAGAACTTACTGCCCAATGTAAAGGGGTATCTCCTCTTTCGGAAGTTTCTTTTTGATATAGATTTCCACCTGATAGGATTAGGGATTTTATATATTCATATTTTTTATGACGGCAAGCATAATGTAATAAGGTAGCTCCTTTGCATATTCCTTCTTCTGAATTTTTCCAATAATCAGGATTTGCTCCATTTTTTAATAAGCATTTGAATATTGAGAGTTTCTGTTTGAAGTAAGCTTCATGTAATGGAGTAAATCCTTTATTATCTTTAAAATCTAGGTCAATATATGGCTTTTCTTCTTTTATAATTTTTAAAATGTAAACATTTTCAGTTGCTGCAAGCCAATGTAATGGAGTTTCTCCTCTTTGATTTGTTTCTCTTTTATAAATATTTGCGCCATTTTTTAATAAATGTCTTACATAATTGGGGTGATTATGATAACAACAATAATGTAAAAGCGTTGCTCCATCATGATTTGTCCAAAGATCAGGATCTGCTCCACATTCTAATAATGCAGGAAAAGTTTTTTCCCAATTATTGTCATAAGCAATTTTTAATGCATTTTTTCCTGCGTTATTTTTTTTATTTAATGAAGAATAATCATTTTTAAATAACTTTATTATTTG
>JAAGZN010000145.1 GCA_024206165.1 Bacteroidota bacterium | reverse complement strand
GCGTATTTTATAAGAAATTGGGCTGATCTCTTACTGCGGGGCTAATTGTTCAGTAATTTTCATGGGGAAATATAAGAAACCTTCGGTGTAATAAGTTCTATGCTGTTCCAATGAAAAGAACTGTTGTAACACATATTTTTACAACGTTTTAGAGCTAAGGAAATCGTTTTATTCAATGCGAAAGGCGTACTTTAACAGAAATTTAGGTGAACTCTTATTGCGGGGCTAAGTTTTCACTAAGTTTCATGGGGAACTATCAGAAACCCTCGGTGTAATAAGTTCTAGGCTGTTCCCATGGACAGAACTGTTGTGATACGTATCTTTGCAACGTTTTAGAGCAAACAGAATCGTTTTATTCCATGCGAAAGGCGTACTTTATAAGAAATTAAGGTGAACTCTTAATGCGAGGCTAATTTTCACTATATGTCATGGGGAACTATAAGAATCCCTCGGTGTAATAAGTTCTAGGTTGTTCCCATGGACAGAACTGTTGTAATACGTATGTTTACAACGTTTTAGAGCAAACAGAATCGTTTTATTCCATGCGAAAG
>JAAGZN010000144.1 GCA_024206165.1 Bacteroidota bacterium | reverse complement strand
TTGCAAATAGGCTTTTAATCCAGTTAGGATTGTTCAGTGAGCAATATTAGACTATAACAGCCTTTGAAAGAGGGCGGGTTGGTCAGTTCAAGTTTTTCATTTCAAATCAGCCAAAATTGGAAAAAGGCTGATGGTTAGCCCATGGTTGTTGATCAAAGTTGACCAACATAAAAGGTTGCAAATAGGCTTTTAATCCAGTTAGGAGTGTTCAATGAGCAATATTAGACTATAACAGCCTTAGAAAGACAGCGGGGTTGGTCGGTTGAAGTGTTTCATTTCAAATCAGCCAAAATTGAAAAAAGCCTGATGGTTAGTCCATGGTTTTTTATCAAAGTTGACCAACATAAAAGGTTGCAAATAGGCTTTTAATCCAGTTAGGAGTATTCAGTGAGCAATACTAGGCTATAACAGCCTTAGAGACAGAGCAAAGTGGTCGGTTAAAGTTTTTCATTTCAAATAAGCCGAAATTGAAAAAAGCCTGATGGTTAGTCCATGGTTTTTTATCAAAGTTGATCAACA
>JAAGZN010000143.1 GCA_024206165.1 Bacteroidota bacterium | reverse complement strand
TGTAACAGTGAAGCAGCAGGTTCCTTGCAATATTGTCTTGGTCTTCACGAGTTATGTCGAATCCCACTTTCCCACACTAATGTTTGTCATGATTATTTAGGCCCCATATCAGGACAATCCTATTTTTTCCAATCAAGAATAGTACAAGAAATACAGTGTGATTTGATTTATAAAGAAAAGATAATAAGACTTAAGGGTAACTTATGACCCCGAAATGTTTGTTTTGAACCAATAGTAGGTCAAAGTCATGCTCATTCTCTATTTTGTTGGCAAAGCTCATCTAAGCTAAGCTGTTCCAGTTTTTTCCAAAAACATCTGTCGGTGAAGGAGGGGTTGTCATCAAATCCCAATGTGTCCGAAAAAATTCAAATTTGGTCAAACCATGGTTCTTTGTAAAAATTTATGTGCTTGCTCATTTTGTGGCAGATGAAGTTTTTATTGCGCTCGATGAAGTTGCTTATGTTAGTCTACCTTCGTGAATGCTTGCTATGTTGTAAAATAGCAATAAATTATATACAATTCAATACAGAACAAGATGATTGCGGTACCCATGTCTTTAAAGTTATAACCCCAATAGGGTAGTGCCAGCGGTGCACGTATTGTTAAAATTATGCCTCCCATAGGGCAGTGCCAGTGATACACATGTTATTAAAATTATGCCCCCATTTGGGCAGTGCCTGCAATGCACATTTCGTTAAAGTTATACCCCCATTTTTGGCTATGCCAACGTTGCATACGTGGTTAGAATTTACCCCCCGCTAGGGCAGTGCCAGTGGTGCACATGTTGTTGAATTATGCTCCCAATAGGGCAGTGCTAGCGGTGAATATGTTTTTGAAATCGAGGTTTAAATTATACCCTAATTAGGGCAGTGCCAGCGGTACAAATGTCATTAAAATTATGCCCCCATTTGGGCAGTGCCAGCGGTGCACATGTTGTTTATTATACTCCCGTTTTTGCAGCACTATTATAATGTCCTGCGTTGGGCTAATGCCATGGGTGCACATGTTTATCGTTTTATAATGCCCCGTATTGGGCTAGTGCCATGGATGCACATGTTTATCGTTTTATTAATAGTAATAATGCCCTGTGTTGGGCTAGTGTTGTGCCATGGGTGCACATGTTTATCGTGTTATAATGCCCTGTGTTGGGCTAGT
>JAAGZN010000142.1 GCA_024206165.1 Bacteroidota bacterium | reverse complement strand
TGCCTTTAACCAGCACCTTAGACCACTCGGCAATCTTGACTGTATGTTTTGAGGTCAATAGCATTGCTGATCGTAGAAGATACCATGTGCAGGTGTTCAAAATAAAGGAAATAATACTTTGTATAGGAATGTAACTAAAATGACAAGAGTGGGACTTGACCCCACGCCACCGAAATGACTGGTGCCTTATACCAGCGCCTTAGACCACTAGGCCATCCTGCCTGTATGTTTTGTGGTCCATGGCATGGATGATCGTAGAAGATACAATGTGCAGATGTTCAAAATAAAGGAAACAATACTTTGTATAGGAATGTAACTAAAATGACAAGAGTGGGACTTGAACCCACTCCATCGAAATGAATTGTGCCTTAAACCAGCGCCTTAGACCACTCGGCCATCCTGCCTGTATGTTGTGTAGTCGATAGCATGCATGAACGTAGAAGATACCATGTGCAGGTGTTCAAAATATAGGAAATAATACTTCGTATAGGAATGTCAAAAAAAT
>JAAGZN010000141.1 GCA_024206165.1 Bacteroidota bacterium | reverse complement strand
TAATATCATCTATATCAACAAAAACTCGAATTTAGACAACATCAATTTCAATTTCAATTTTAGTTTCAAGTTTATTTTTTTTATTTTATTTTATTTTTTTTTTTCCATTTCCTGACGTAGAAGTAGAGTAGAGTAGAGTAGAGTAGAGTAGAGTAGAATAGAGTAGAGTAGAGTATAGTAGAAGATCTATGTCATCTATGTCAACAAAAACTCCAATTTCGACAACTTCAATTTCAATTTAAATTTTAGTTTCAATTTTAGTTTCAATTCAACTTTCAATTTGGGTTGATAACAATAGAATTTCAGCTAGTTTACAGAAGTTATTTACAGAAGTACAGAGTATTTGCAGTACTCTGTACTCTCAGTACTCTCATTACCTTCAGTACGCTCAGTACTCAGTACTCTCAGTACTTTTTACTGAGTACTCAGTACTCAGTACTTAATACTCAGTACTCAGTACTCAGCACTCAGTACTGAGTGGTAGCAGTACTCAGTACTATCAGTTCTCCATACTCAGTACTCTCAGTACTCTCAGTATCTACTCAGTACTCATTACTCAGTACTCAGTATTCAGCACTCTCAGTACTAAGTACTCAGTACTAAGTACTAAGTACTAAGTACTAAGTGCTATGTACTAAGTACTAAATACTAAGTACTTAGTACTAAGTACTAAGTACTAAGTACTAATTACTCAGTACTCAGTACTCAATACTAAGTATTAAGTACTAAGTACTAAGTACTAAGTAGTAAGTACTAAGTACTAAGTACTAAGTACTAAGTACTAAGTACTCAGTACTCAGTACTCAGTACTCAGTACTCAGTACTCAGTACTCAGTACTCAGTACTCAGTACTCAGTACTCAGTAC
>JAAGZN010000140.1 GCA_024206165.1 Bacteroidota bacterium | reverse complement strand
TTATAATATATTATAAAAAAAACACAATCGGCATCTATCACTAATAAAATAGGTTGAGATAAAATAAGAAAACCTATTTTGATAATAAAAATTTGATGCTAAAATACAGAAATTTAGGTGTTTTCTATCTGACACTATATACTTCTTCTTAAATCTTATTTGACGTATTTGAGTTAGTCGATTTTCATGTTTGTTTATACCTCCTTATTTGATAATCTGCATACAGACCTAACTTCTCATATATCCATTCATTACTCCACCGTTTCCAACCAAATCCTTTACGTTTTCTCTGACGCATTAGGTACCTTCGAACCTTCTTTATTACCCATGATTTTATATACATGAAACACTTCCCTGCTGTTCCTATACGTGTAATGTCCCAGAGATAAATGTATTAACTTTAAGTAAAACAGAATATAAAAAACTAAAAGAAATACTATGGGACAACTACTGCACGGTAAAGCATCAACTACCTATGCTATCCGAAAAGCAATCCAGGAGAGTAAAGAAAGCATACAAAAACTAGCATCTCGTTATAATATAAATCATCAAACAGTAATAAAATGGCGAAAGAGAGAAAATGTATTAGACATAAAACCTGGTCCTAAAAACCAAGGATCCACAATATTAACAAAAGAAGAAGAGTCAATTATAATAGCCTTTAGAAAACACACACTATTTGGATTAGATGACTGTTTATACTCACTAAAAGAGATAATTCCGAATTTAACAAGATCATCCTTACGCAGATGTTTACAGAGACATGGAATAAGTAAATTACCTCATTTACAAAAGCCTAAAAAGCAAACAAAACAATTTAAAAAATATACAGCTGGTTATATACACATAAATATAACTCAAATGTGTACCCAAGAAGGAAAATTATATTTCTTTGTAGGAATAGACAGGACAACAAAATTCTGTTATGCAAAGTTGTATAAAGATAAAACAAAGACGTCTTCACTAGACTTTCTAAAAAATATAATAAAATATATGCCTTATGCATTAAATAAAATATTAACAGATAATGGATTACAATTTATGCATCATAGCTATCACAAAGGAGAAATAGAAGAAAAAACAAATATTAATTTAAATGGTCTTAATTATCAAAAGCCTACAAAAGTACATGAATTTACAGAGTTATGTAATAAGCATGGAATAGAACATAGATTGACAAAAGTATATCATCCATGGACTAATGGTCAGGTAGAAAGAATAA
Source organism: Bacteroidota bacterium (assembly GCA_024206165.1). Classification (GTDB taxonomy): domain Bacteria; phylum Bacteroidota; class Bacteroidia; order Cytophagales; family Amoebophilaceae; genus JAAGZN01. The sequence continues at coordinate 971 of JAAGZN010000140.1, read as the reverse complement.
ATAGAACAATAAAGGAAGCTGCAGTAAAAAAATATTTTTATAAGGATCATAAAATATCACAAAATCATTTAGAAGCTTTCTTAAATGTATATAATTATGTTAAACCATTAAAAACTTTGAAAGGTAATACTCCTTATCAAGAATCTTTTCTATATTTGAATAGTATAAAAGATAAATGTAAAATTAATCCTATACATTTATCTCTGGGACCTAACATATACGGAAATAATTCAGCCAACCTCTCAGAATAGGATTTATTTTCTCTATTACTCTTTGAATTGGCTGACTTTTGAATCTCCTCAGCACTTGTCTCAGCTTTTCCAATAATCGGTTTCTTCTATTCGGTGCTGGATTGTATAATACCCCTTTCTTTTTGTTTCTTGATAATGATCTTTTATATTCAAATCCTAGAAACTCAAAGCTCCCGCCTTCTTCAAGATTTAATTCTTTGTTCTTCTCCTCATTTATTGGTAATTCCAACTTTCCTAGTTCTTCAAACAGTCTCTTCTTTACTCCTGCATAGAGCCATTTCCATTTATATTTCCCATCTACGCATATTACTATATCATCTAAATAGCGAGCATAGGTCAAATGGGTATAAGGACCTTTATTTGTCACTTCTTTTGCCTTTTCTAACATTTTATCTATTTCATTTAGATATAAGTTGGCTAATAGAGGTGATAAGGGGCCTCCTTGAGGAATACCTCTTTTCCCATTTGTTTTTATGACCTCTTTTAGTAAATGCATTACTTCGTTATCCGCTATTCGATTTCCTAACTTATCCAACAATTTGTGATGTCTCACTTTGTCGTAATAGGATTTCAAATCTATATCTATACTCATTCCATATCAAGATGATTAGTAATTATTTGAAAATTACTATTTATTCTGCTATATAATTTTTCAGTTATTATTGGTATAGTACTAGAAAAGAAATTGTCTATTGCCGACCGAAATTCTTTTGCTGTTTT
>JAAGZN010000139.1 GCA_024206165.1 Bacteroidota bacterium | reverse complement strand
TTATAATATATTATAAAAAAAACACAATCGGTATCTATCACTAATAAAATAGGTTGAGATAAAATAAGAAAACCTATTTTGATAATAAAAATTTGATGCTAAAATACAGAAATTTAGGTGTTTTCTATCTGACACTATATAAGGACTTAATTACAACTTGAATTATTTAACTCAAGTTATAATTAATTAACTCTCAAACATATGCTTTCTTTAACATTCAGAATATTATAAAAATATAATAGATAAAGTATTTTTATATTTAGTTATTATAATTTTGCTTAAAATAGTATATTAAATTAATAAGATTAGTTATTTATAATTGTTTTTGAAAACAGAATAATTTATATTTATTACTTGAATTTAAGATTTATTCATATACCCAATATAATTTATGAAATTAAATAAAATAATAAATGTCCCATTAATAGTAGTATCATTGTTATCTATTTATAAACCAGCTTTTGCACAAGATAAAAAACTTGACAAGGATAATAATTCTAATAAAACAAGCTCAATTAAGAAGATTGAAAATAAAACTAAAGAAGCTACAAAGGATATCAAAAAGAAAATAAAAAATCCTAATTATCCAACCAAAGAAAAAGATATCATTATAAAAAAAGGATCAAAAATAGATAATATTTCTAAAAAAGCAGAAAAAGCAAAAAAAGAACTTTATGAATATATAGATGATGATGTAAGACCATTAACATTACTATGGATGCCTTGCATGAATCTTTTTTGGAGTTCAAATGGAGAAAAAGTAAAAGAAACAAAATCTTGGGGTTTAGATTGTATGAATTTCATAAGATTTATGGTTATGTATGATATCCAATTAGGTAATTCTCATTTCTTTTTATCACCAGGTATTGGTTGGGCTAATCAAGACTATGTTTTCGAGAAAAATTGTCTTTATCAGCCTTTAAAAGAAGGAGCAAAAGTAGAATTTAAGAAAGCACATGATTTAATTAAAGAGAGATTTGTTTCTGGAGATAATATCGATAAAGGTAATTATATTAAAGAAAAAGATATCAAAGCAATAGGTTTACATACAAATTATTTTGAAGTTTTAACCGAAATACAATTTAGAAGTAATAAAATATATTATAAAGAAGGTTTGTTCTTAGCATTAGGTCTTAAATTAGGTTATCTTTTTACAAACCCTAAGTCTTTTGTCACTTTTGTAGATACAAACGTAAAACCAAATGAAACTAAACAGTATAAAATGAAAGAAGCCTTTTCTCTTAATAGTTATAAAGTAGCTATGTTGTTTAGATTTGGATTAGGAAGCTTTGGAGGATTTATCGAAATGACTTTGAATAATATTTTAGTTTCTGAAAAAATGGAAGAAAAGGATGCAGTACTTAAACCAATAACTTTTGGTATTTCGATAGATTTGATATAATCTATTGCTTTTAAAACTCTTGCAGATAACTTGATCTAAGTCTAATGTAAATTTATATCGATGAAAAAGTTAAAATATATATCTTTAATTGGATTATTATCTATAATTTTCTTATTTGGTCTTGGCACCTATTATTATAAAAATCATTATCTTATTCAAGAAGAAAAAATGGGTTTGATTTTAGCTCATTTGCATAGTTTAAAAAACAATACAAAATCTGAAAAAATTAAATACACTGCTAAGATTTTAAAAATTTATAATATCACTCCTAAACAATTAGAAAAAAGCATAAACTATTATTCTTCTAATTCAAAAAAACTTATTAAAGTTTATAAAAATTCTCTTGATAACATTCTATTACTTGAAGCAATGTCAAAACAGTTTTAAGCTACTTTCATGATTATTAGATTTCAAAATATATTAATAACTATCTTACTAAAAGTATTATTGAAAAATATTAATTTATATATACTTAATGTTTTATAAATGAGAAAAAATAAAAATGAGTATATAGGGAAATTGGTAAAACTAAAAACAAATGATTTTCAGGGAGAAATAATAGAAATAAACAATAAAAAAATTACCATCAAAAACAAGAATATTAAATTAATAGTTTCTGAAGAACAAATAGAATTTATAGAAAAAATTGAAGATGATGAAGATGATAAAGTAAAACAAAAACAAAAAACCTGTTTAATACCCTCCAATTTTTCTTCAGAGCAATATCATAACTTTAATATAGAAATAGATCTTCATGGACTTTCTCTTGAAGCAGCCATAAATGAAATGGATAAACATATTGATAAAGCTATAGTCTTAGGTCATAAATATTTAAAAATCATTCATGGCAAAGGATTAGGTATCTTAAGAACTGGAATTAGAAAATATTTGTCAAAAGACTCAAGAGTTCATAATATAATGGTTAATAATCATATTTTTAAAGGAGGTTCAGGAATAACATGTATAGAACTTAAATAAGAAAATATGAGCATAATTTAAATATGCTCATATTCATAACATTTTAAAAAAATAGTTTATATAATTGGATCATAATTAATACAAAAGCAAAAAAACTTATCAAGACTATTCTAGTTAAAATTGTATTTTCCTGCATAGTTTTTTTAATAATACCATTATTAATATCTTTTTGTTGAGAATATTTATCATATTTAATAGTCTTGTTTTTTGAGTATTTTTTATTCGCAGATTTTTTCTTTTTGACTTTATTTTGATTTATTAAAGCAGGTATATATTGAAGATTCTCATTAACAAGCGGAGCAAATTGTTTTATAATATTAGTTAATTCTTCTAATTCATTATAAGAAAATTTGGTATTTTGTGGTTGATTTGGGGTTGATCTTTGATTTAATGACGACTCTAAGTTTGGTTGATTTATTAGAATATAATTTTGATTAGACAAATTTTCATTATTATTTACAGAGTATGATAATTTTCTCCCTAATTCCCAATACCCACGCTTACAATTATCTATACTAATTTCTTTTATATTTCTTTTCATTTCTTTTATTAATTTACTGTATACTTCAATATTTTTTAAATACTTTTCAACCTTTTGTTTTATTTTAAACTGTTTTAATTTTTCTTTAACCAATTTCTTTTGATCTATATTGAATATAAAATTATTTTGTTTATTTGAAATATCATATATCAGATATTCTAAACATAAGCTAATTAAAAATATATCTCCATTTTTTACAAAACAGTTTTGTAAAAGATTATTATCATTTTCATTCAAAATATAGTTCATAAATCCAATAGCATAACCTATATTATTATTTAGTTTTAGCATACTATCAATAATAATGTCGTCCCATTTATTATTTTTAGATTCCATCTTTTTATCAAAACAAAAAAGAATACTACCAATACTATTACCTAAATTATATAAATCTATTATCTTATTAATTTTAATATTATTAAAATATTTTTTATAATCGGCTTTACTACTTTTTAAAAAATCTATATTCACTAAATCATCTCTATTTATTTTAATTTGCTTTCTATACTTTTGTTTATTAAGCACCTCTTGACGCTTCATCTTGTTACTTGTTTTAAGATTACAGTTTACTGTTAATATTAAAGTCACTAAAAATATTATATTTGATTTCATATCTATTTATTTTAATTATTAAAAATGCAAAAATGAAATAATACCTATTTAATACTTTATTTTGGTTCTTTATTTAATTAAACACTATTAAAACAAACTACTAAATAGTTATCATGCAATTTGCTGACAAATTTAAAAAGTATATTTATATATGCAATCAAAATATAAAATTAAATTTTTAATATAATATTTATAAAAAAATTTTATAACTTTAATTTATCTTATTTGTATTAAATAAATGATTATAATAAAATATTAATATTAGTATTTATATTATATAATTTTAGGATATATTAAAAATTAATAAATATAATACAATTTAATACCCTTTATAATTATAAAATTATTGATATAAAATTATCATATTCTATAATTACTATTTAAAAATTAATAAAAAACTTATTATTGAAATGAAATATTTTAAAATTCTAAAACTTAAAAATTTAAAAGCGATAAACTTAAAAATCATTATACTTTTATATGTCTCAGGATGTCAAAAATTGCCTATTTCAGAAAATAATTCAAATAAAAAAACTCAATTAAAAGAAGCAGGACTTAATTTAGAATTAAATAATTCTAATCAAAATAATATAATACAAAATCAAAATTTAAAAATTAATTTAAGAAATCCTTATACTAAACATAAAAGCAGGAATTTTAGTGTTTTTTTTAATTTGAAATTAAATTTAACAAAAGAACAATTTGAAAATAATTTTAATATTAGTTATAAAGTTGATGGAATAGATATTGGCAGTATTTTTCAAATTTATATTTTATCTAAAGGAAAGTATCTCAGTATAAGATCTGGTAATTCGAAATATTCTAAAATTACTACCTTTATTGAAAATGAAAATGAAGATGGAATTTATAATTTAGATTGCAAACTGGTTTTAGAAAATATTATTGATAAATATAAAATATTTACTTTAAAAATACATAATATTCAAAATGATGAAGAACAGTATATTATTGATATCGAGCTTGATAAATTCAAAGGATTACAAAAAAAGATAAAAAGTAAAAAATAATATATTTAAATGCCATCAATATGCAATATCATTCTTTAAGAGCTTGTATTCCTTCCAAAAAGCCTTTTGATATATAAGATAATAAAGCTCCTCCACCAGTTGAAATATGTGAAACTTTATTATCATATTTTAACAAATGAACTGCAGCGGCAGTATCTCCTCCACCAACTAAAGAAAATGCTCCTTTATCTGTAGCAATGGAAATATCTTCAGCTATTGTTCTTGTTCCTTCTGAAAAATTAGGCATTTCATATGCTCCCATTGGGCCATTCCATAATATTGTTTTTGATTTTTTAATTTCTTCTCCAAATAATTGTTGTGTTTGAGGTCCAATATCTAATGCTATTGCTTTTTCAGGAACATTCATTGAAGTTGAAATATTAATTTCTCCATCATTATGAAATCTATTAGAGATATATACATCTGAAGGTAATCTAAATTTTATATTTCTATCTTTTGCTTTATTTAATATGTTTTTTGCAATTTCTATTTTATCTTTTTCAATTTTTGATGAGCCAATATTTGCACCCATAGCTTTAAGAAAAGTATTTGACATTCCCCCTCCTATAAGCATGGCATCAACTTTATTTAATAAACCTTCAATTAATTCTATTTTATCTGAGACTTTAGCTCCTCCTAATATTGTTGTAAAGGGAGGAATTGGGAACCTGATTATTCTATCTGTACTATTTACTTCTTTTTCCATCACATAACCCATCATCTTATCTTTAAAATACTTGCATATTTTTGTTATAGAAGCATGATTTCTATGAGAGACTCCAAATGCATCATTTATAAAAACATCTGCTAAAATTGATAACTCCTTTGCAAAGTCTTCATCTCCCAATAATTCTTCTTTATGAAATCTTACGTTTTCTAATAATAACATTTCTTTTGGTTTTAGTTCAGAAGATTTACGTTTAGCTTCTTCATTAATACAATCATTAGAAAATTTAATATTTAAATTAGTTATTTTTTGTAAATGAGAAACCAAATGAAATAATGAATATTTAGGATTATATTTTCCTTTTGGTCTTCCTAAGTGAGATAATAATATTACGCTTCCACCATCATTTAATACTTTCATAATAGTAGGAAGAGTAGTTTGTATTCTAATATCATCAACTATTTCCAATTCTTCATTCATTGGTATATTAAAATCTACTCTGATTAAGGTTTTTTTATCTTTAAAATTATAATTATTAATATTTTTCACTTTATTCTGTTTTAGATGCTATAGTTAGTATACGCTCTGTTTCATCTTCTATAAACTTTTCTCCATTTATATCACACTGATTTATTATTTGAAATCCTGCTTCTTCAAGAATTTCATTTAATTCTTGCCTATTATATATTTGTAATGTTTGAAACGCTTTTGAAATTTTTAGGGAGTTATTTCTTTTAGTTTCATGATAAATATCAAAAGAGGCCAAAATGCCTTCAGAATTTATTGTACTGTATTGTATTTCTCTTATAGTATTATTATTTATTTGTCTAAACCAATCAATAGTTAGCTTAGTAATATTATCATCTTTTAATAAGTAATTTAAATTAAATATATCAAAAACATATAAACCTTTTGGATTTAAATTAAATTTTATATTTTGCAAAGTTTTTTTAAAATCTGTTTTCGTCAAATGACCAATGGAATTGAAAATAGTTATTACTGCATCAAATTTTCCTAATTTTGTGGTTCGCATATCACCATCAACAAATTTAATTTTCAAAAGTTTTTCTTCAGATTTTTTTCTTGCAATTTGAAGCATCTTTTGGTTTATATCACATCCTATCAGTTTAAATCCTTTTTTTGATAACCAAAAGACTTGAGATCCAGTACCACATGTAAAATCTAATATTGTATTAATTTTATATTTATTAAATAAATTTTCAAGAAAAGAATTTATTGTGATAGAATCTTTTTCATTAATAACATCATAATATTTTGCTTCTCTATTATAATGTGAAGCTTTGGCACTTTCATGTTTAACATAATTCTTTAGTTTTTTGTGATCTTCCATAATTTTGAATCTTTATTTATTGATGCTCTCAATAATCTATCATTTATTGCTTTTCCCAGACCTTCATCTGGTAACTTTTCTGCTAAAATTAGATCTATATCTTTTCGGTCTGCTTCTCTCATATATTTAAATAAATTATGTGCTGCTTCTTTTAAATCTTTATTTAGAGATAAAATATAGTCTTCTATTATATTATCAGCTTTATGTTTTTTATAAAAACTAATTACTATAATTTTTTTATTTTTGAATTCTTCAAGTGCATCATTAATATCATTTACAAAATAAAGATTTTTCTTTGGCGCATAATGACTATCTAACATTCCAGGAGAATTAGGGATTGAGTCTTTTTTCTTTATTTTTACTTTTCCTATAAACTTTTCTATTTCTTCTATTGTTATACCTCCCAATCTATTAATTATTACTTCATCTCCTTCAAAATCGATGATTGTTGATTCTAAACCAATTTTACATTCTCCTCCATCTAAAATATATTTGATCTTTTCTTTTAATTGATCATAAACATGTTTTGGATTTGTTGGACTTATATATCCAAAAATATTAGCACTTGGTGCTGCTAATGGATAATCTAATTTTTCTAATAGAGATAATGTTAATGGATGATTAGGTATTCTAATTGCTACTTTTGGTAATCCTGATGTTACAATATCGGGAATTATATTTTTCTTCTTTAATAATAAAGTTAAAGGTCCAGGCCAAAATTTTTGAGCCAGAACAATTGCTTTTTCTGGTATATATTCAACAAAGTTCTTAATTTTTTTTAAAGAACTTGTATGAATTATTAAAGGATCAAATTTAGGTCTATTTTTTGCTTTATATATTTTTAATACTGCTTGTTCATTCAAAGCATTTGATGCTAGTCCATATACTGTTTCAGTTGGAATTCCTATAATGTCTCCTTTATCAAGTAATTCTTTAGCTTTTAGAATATCTTTTCCTATCTTACATTTAATCTTACTGTTCATTTATTATATTTTTTAGATATTCATAAACATTGATTTCTCTCAATTTAAAAATATTTGCTAATCAGTCTTTTTTATAACCATTTTAGATATCTCTTAATATTATCAGATACATCTTAGGTTTGAAATTTAATATTAATTGACTCGAGTTGCATAATAATTAAATTGCTGAACAAAATAAAGGATCTTTTTTATATTTGCTTTAATTTAAAAATAGATATTTCACCTTGCTCAATATTACAAATAGTATATATATATTGCAAATTGAGTTAATTAACTGTAAGATAATCTTTATACATTGGTATACTATATTGTAAATAAATACCAAATGTAATACCAAATTTATTATCATTCATTCCATAATTTGGAATCATAAACTTTTTTAATTTATCCTCAATCTTTACTTCATAAAATAAATATTTAAGACCTAATTGAGCTCCAAAGAATAAATTAACATTTCTAAATATTCTAGATTTAGCATCTAAAATCAATTTGAGCCAATGCGCATGAACTCCTTCCTTATTTATATTTTTTGTTTTAGCTTTTTTACTAAAATAAGAACCTCCATATTTAAAAATAAAACCTATTAAATTATCTTTTTTATATTCAAATTTATAACCCAAACCTATTTCCAAAAAAGCTCCATTAATATTATATTTATATGAGCTATCATCTTTGGGAATGGTATCACATTCAATTATACTATATCCACCGTCTATCAATGTGTAAATTCCTTTTTTCCATAGAATTCCTAAACCTACTTGAGGATTTATTACTTCATCTTTATAATGGAATTTGTTTAATAAGTATTGAAAAGGAAAACTCAAGTCAATAGTTATATCAATTATTTTTATAAAAGTTTCATACTCATATTTTATTTTGGGAAGAGGTTTTAGCATTTCAAAATATGTAGATGGGGGATTATCATAATTTATTTCTATCTTTTCAATAATTTCTTGGGTATTATCTTCTTTTTCTTCCTCATCATTTTTATTATTCTGATTTTGACTAATCTCTTCAGGTAATGAATATGATTTTTTTAAAGGTATATAAACTAAAATCGATATTAAAAGAATTTTTAGTAAAAGACTATTAAGACTTTTATATTTACAATACTTCATTACTCCTATTTGTAATAAACTCATTCTATTTAAATTTTTTTTGACTCCAATTTACAAACTTATAGAAGCTAAGACAACAATTTAGACTTTCCTTGCAATATATAATTTAATTTTTTTAAATACGATTTCTTTTAAATGTTATTTTTAAATCTAATTTAATTATAAATGCATATCAAAATAAATCTTAGATAAATTAAATTGTATTTTTTTTTGCATTCCTATAAATATTTTAATAAATTATAAACATAGTAATGATTTTAAAGTTTATATATTATTATTACTTACTTTTTTATAATTATAATTATATGTAATATGCGTAATAAATACATTAATTTTTTGACTTTATTAGTATCAATAAGTATAATACAATATTGCGGAAGAAGATCTGCAGATAAGACAAATAAAAAAAATCCACCAATATCAAAATTAAATGATGCAGCCAAAAAAAACGATTTCAATTCAAAGACAAAAACAATTCTTGATAAAATTGAAAATTTAAAAACAAAAAATGATACTTTGCAGCCTAAAGTAAATAATAATGATTCAGGGCTATTATTCAAAAAGAAATGTAAGAAAAAACCAGAATGTGATGATAATAAATGTAAAAAAGAACTAGAATGTGATGATAATAAATGCAAAAAAGAATCTAAATGCGATGATAATAAATGTGTTGATGATAATAAATGCAAAAAAAACGTGAAAAGCGCAGGTAACAAATACATTGATAATAAATACAAAAATGAATTTAAATGTCCAGATTATAAATGTAAAGATGATAATAAATGTAATACTCTAGAGCTTAATAGATGTAAAACAGAAGAACAAAAGGATAATTGCACTAAATCCAAAGATTGTAAACCAGATATGGATGATAAATGTGGCCCTAATAGATGCATAGTAAAAAAATGTAGAGAAATAAAATCTAAGAAATGTATGGAGGAACAATTTCCAATAAGTTGCAAAACTAAAGATTTATGTGACGTAGATAATAACAATCTAAGTACAACTAATTGGATCTTTAATTCTAATAGAGCCCTATTTACTGCAAAATTATTAGGTGCTACAGCTAATGATTGTTCTAGTGATAACTTTAATAATATCTATGTAAGTTATACGCCTTATCAATCTAGGCTTTTAGTTAGAATGAAAGGAATAATAAATCAAGCTAAAAGTTGTCTAAAAAAACAATGTGATATATGTACATTTGGAATAAAAGCCAAAGATAGAATTGCAGTTTTATCTTTTGGATGTGATGGGAAATCGGTAAAATGGAATAATGTTGTTCCTGGAATTGTAAAAAGCGTTTGTGATTATAAATTAAATCAATTGAATAAATGTAAATATCCAAAAGTAAAATTAGAAATGATAGAAACATTGGAATATGTTAAAAATCCTAAAGATGATGAACGCTCATATAATACTTTTACATATGATAAAAAAAGTTTAGAATTAATGGAAAGCATGCAAGGTGCAACAAAAGTTTATAAAGATAGAGAAGTTTATGAAAGAACAATTAAATCATTTATTTATGCTTGCCCAATATATTGTGGATGCAATTATGCTAGATCTAAATTTAGGGATAGAGATGCTTTTGTCTTTTTTGGAAGAAATACTTGCTCAGATTGTGAACTGACATTTAAAGAAATACATAGATTAATGAAAAAAGGCCATGCTGATCCAGCTTGTAATTCTAAAAGAAGAATGATATTGATGGAAAAATGTACATCTCGAAAGAAATGTAAAAAAGTCATAGCTTATGTTACTTTTGGCTGGAAATTGACTATAGTATATAAAAATAAAGAAGGTAAAGAATGCTTTTGGATACAAAGATTTACTGCTGAAAAAGACTTCTTTTAAATATCATTGCTAAAGATTGAAATACCCTTACGCAAAGATTTATTATATATGTTTTTTTGTCATAGAAATTTCAATATTAGATATTTTGGTATTGTTAATTTAATATAGATATCTCTCCATTCCATTTAGCCATTAAAAGTTTAATAGAATACTCTAGCATTTCTGTACTTTTGCTATAGCATTTTGTTTTTCTTCGCATTCTTGCTAAAAAATGGCGGAATA
>JAAGZN010000138.1 GCA_024206165.1 Bacteroidota bacterium | reverse complement strand
TTATAATATATTATAAAAAAAACACAATCGGTATCTATCACTAATAAAATAGGTTGAGATAAAATAAGAAAACCTATTTTGATAATAAAAATTTGATGCTAAAATACAGAAATTTAGGTGTTTTCTATCTGACACTATATAGCTTTTCTTTATTGAGTATTATTTATTGTTCTAGAAAAAATAATATGCATATGATGCCAAAAGGCAACAATAATAAAAAAGTTGTATGTTATGGTAATAATGATATTCAATATAATTCAGATGAAAAATACTTACAATGCCTTCCTATATTTTCTTTAACTAAAAATGATAACATTGAAAGTGATATTTTTAAAGCTATTACTAAAGAAAATCTTCTTTTTCTAAATAATTATCGCAATCATATTCTATCACTAAATAATATTGCTCAATCTGATATTTTATCATTTTCTATAGAATCAAAAAAATATAACTCTTTCAAAAAACTTATAAATATTGGAATTAATATCAACAATTTGGATTCTTCGGGTTGTACTCCTTTGCATAAAGTATTGGGTAATAAAGAATTTGGTATGTTGCGATTTTTATTAAAAAACAATGCAAATACTGAAATCAAAGACATAGAATCAAAAATGACTCCCTTGGAATTTTCTGTATTGAAATTACAAAACCAAGTCTATATAGAAGAATTAATAGAATATAATGCAGATGTAAATGTGTTAGATAGTGATGGATTTAGTTTATTGGACAATTTGTATCAAAAATTGGAAATAAATTTTTACAATAAAGAAGTCTATGAACGGTTACGACAAGCAGGTGCTGCTCACATAAATAAAATAGCTTTAGAATATATATTTGAAAAGGAATTTAATATTTTGAGTTTAAATGGTTCAAATAGTAATCGAATCTATGGAAATTTTTTAAAAAATACTCAATTTGTAAATAATTATCTAAATGATAAAAATTTTAAATATAAAATTTGGTTGGGTCTACAACATCCTAATATTAATCTAAGGATTTTAAATAATTACTTAAATGGTTCATTATTACATATACTTTCAAAATATTCTTGTCCTTGCTCTATTGCATATTTATTGAATAAAAAATTTAATGTTTTACATAAAATAGACCATAAACGAGCATTAGATGTGGTTCCTGATGACGATTCTAAAGACTCTAAATTAACAAAAAAAATATTATCCAAAGGAATCGAGTCAGCTAGAAAATATATAAAAGAGGAAAATAAAAATAACTCATTTTTCGACCTACAAACACTCAAATCCTATTTTATAAATAAATTTATAAATAATAATTTAAGTCAGCCCCAAAGAAATGAAAAAGAAGAAGAATTATTAGATGAAGAATATTTTCAGAAAGAAGATTTTATTGAAGAGCCATTATATAAATCTATTATTACTCCTCAAGGGCCTATTGATCAAAATAAAGAAGAAGAACAAAAGGAACAGGAACAAAAAGCACAAAAGGAAATTAAGATAAAAGACTTAATACTTCAACTAAATCAAGAGAATATAAACCAAATAGATCAAGAAAATAAAATAATTGATGTACTTCAAATATATAATTTGGAATATCAAAATAAAGTTAAATCTATTTTTAATAAAATAGAAGTTGAAGGAGTAACTTTTAAAAATGAATATAATGATAACTTCGAGCCAGGAGCTATTAAGAATAATAATATTAATAATGATATAATATCAATAATTATACAATACCTGCCAAAAAAAATCAATTTTTTAGATGAAGATAAAAAGACTTTACTAGATATTGCACCACCAAGATGTATTTCAAGGATTTACTATGAATTGCTTAGAAAAGGGGCATTTCATAGTGAAGAAAAAATTGAGAAAATTTTAGAAAAAGAATATGATATTAAGCCATCAAAAATTGATAATAGTTTAATATTAGAATTTATAGATAAATGTGATTTAGATGCTATTTTATTATGCTTAGGGCATGCTAATATTAAAAATGTTAAGATCTCTACCAAAAACAATCAAAATATTATAATTACAGATTTCAGTAATCCTTTAGAATTAGCTTTAGAATTAATGGAATATTCTCCAGAATATGCAAAATTAAAACCTGGCTTTAATATAAATGGAAAATGTCCAAACCTACAGTGTGAATTAAATGATAAATATCAATGGTTGAATTATGGTTTTAAAGGCTTAATTCCTGATAACATTAATGAAATTTTACCATTGGAATATGATTATGAAGAGTTAAAAGAAGGGGGGTTTGTCCTTTCATTTTATATAAGTGCAAGAAGAAAATGTCAAGAATGTAGATCCCGCTTGTTATGTTATCCTGATGATAAAAATATCAAAATTAATTTTTTTAAATGCAAATTTTTATGTGGAAGTAATGATAATATTTCTAAAAATAAACAATATGTTGTCTTTGGTGAAACAAGCAGCTTTTTTCCGTTCAATTTAAAAAATTCTGGAAATATAGATAATCTAATTACAGAATTGAGAACAAGTAAGTAATTTTTAACTATTAAATGAATAATTATGTATTATTTTTCAAAAATAAGATTCAAAAAACTATCGTTATTATTATTTATTCTATCATCTATAATATTTATAAGTTGTTTGAGTTATAATGCAAAAAAAATAGATCAAAAAAATGATTCTATATCTCAAGTATTTATAAAAACAATAAATGGTAAAAATTTAGTTTTTGATGTTAATAAAAATGAAAATATCAAAGATCTTAAAAATAAAATAAAAGATAAATTAGGTTATAAAATAGAATCACAAAGTTTAAATTATAAAAATAAAATTTATAAAGATGAAATATTATTAAAGGAATTTCCTAAGCATACTACTTTTACTCTATCATCTAAATTAAACGGCGGTAATAATTTTTTCAAATTTGTCGATTTAAATAAAACTAATTCAATAATTAAAAACTTCAATCCCAACGCTCCAAAATGGAGAACAATTTTTCCAGGTATAAATATTGAAGCAGTTTGTTCAAATAAAGACTGTATAGTTAAAAGATGTTGGGCTATAATTAAAAATAGAAAGGGGAAACTTAAAAAACGATTTAAAGGTTCTTATGATAAAAATTATAAAGAAGATTTTGAGGATCAGTTTGAAAATGGATGCTTCAACTTATATACATTATTTAATTCTCTTCATTGTCCTAAATGTGATTCAAAATGTGAAGAAGTTAAAAATATAGGTTTTTATAAATGTGAATTTTCAATTTATGCCAAAGAATATGCAACTAGAAAAAGTATTAAAAATACAAGTAATATTGCATCCAATGAAAATCTAACAACATTCAAGGAGTTTGAAATAAAAGATTATTCTTTTGTTCAAATAATTGTTGAATCAAGAAAATTATAAAATTTTAAATGTTATTAAAATGTTTTCAAAGAAAAATTTGAGAAAAGATACAATCAGAAATACTGAAATAATATCTTCATTTATATTTTTGATAATTTTGGCTTGTAGTAATTTGAAAGAAACAAAGAAGATTAAACAAGTCTTTATAAAAAATCCAAATTCCAAATCGTTAATTCTAGACATTAATAAAAATGAAAAAACAATATATTTAAAAAATAAAATATATGATATATGGGGATTTGATCCTGAAAATATATTATTAGTTAAAAATTCTAAAATTTTAGAAGATGATATAGATATATTCAATGTTTTAGAAAATTTTTCATGCATTGATATTCATTTTGAAATAAAAGGAGGAGATGTTTTTTTTGAGTTTGTCAATTTTGAAAAAGAAAACCAAGTCACTAAAAAATTTTCAAATACAGCTCCTAGTTGGAGAACTATCAAACATGGCATAAATTTAGAGGCATCTTGTCATAATTGCAATATAGATGTTTGGTGTAATTTGAAATCTAGAAGTGGTAAAAATAAAACAAGATATAAAGGTTCTTTTGATCCTAATTACGATGGTGATATTGAAGATCAATTTGAAGATGGAGCATTTAATATCTTAAATTTAATGGGTTTTTGTCATTGTCCAAAATGCGAAAATAAAATCGAAGAAAAAAATATTTTTAATTTTGGATTTTATAATTGTAAATTCCACATTTTAGGAAAATATTATGATTCAAGAGAACTTATAGAGAATTTAAATAATATTTCTGAAATTAAAGATAAAGGCTTCGTAACCTTTAATAAAAATAAAATTGAAAAATGCAGTTTTATTCAAGTAATTGTTGAAAAAGTTTAATAAAAATCTTAATTCATTAAGTGATTTTCATACATATTATATTATTTATAATATCCAACTTTTTATATTCCCATAATTTTAAACGTGTAATTTCATATAATTCATAATTTTTAATAAATTGATTGAGAAGTAAATTTTTTATTACAAGCAATCAAATTTTCTAAATTGACTTTTAATAAAAATACACTTAATTTATATTCAAAATCTTATTATAATACATATGCTATATAAAATGAATTTAAAAATTTTCACTTTACTTTTAATTACTATAATTTTTATTGATTGTGGTGATACGATGAATCCTCCTAATCAAAAATCAAGTAAACAAAATAAAGAACAACTAGACCATGTTGCAGATTCATTAAGAAAAAAACAAGATTTTGAAAATGTTAATTTACAAATTCAAAATGAGTTTTTAAGGAAATATAATTCAAACTTAGAATCTAATAATCCCTTTAATTTATTTATGAAATCCAATGAAATAAAGTTTTTCAGTGATTTAAATAATTTATATAATCTTAAATTACAAAAAAAGGATAAAGATGATTTGAATTCAGAAAAAACAAAAGACCAAAATTTAGAAAGTTTAGAAGATGTTGAAAATAGCTTATCTCAAAAACAAGAGAGTAAACAATTTTACAAAGCGAATCAACTTTTTGATATGATAATATCTCCAAAAAATGAAACTACTTTAAAGATATTTTTGAAGGATAAAGAATTATATAAAAAAATAATGGAAAATGATCTTGTTTTTAAATTTTATGTTAAATATAAAGATTTGTTTGAAGCACATTATCAAAGGTCTATTGTTCAAGGGAAAAATTATGATTTTAGAAGACTTCCTCCTTATTTTAAGTTTAGAAAATGGTTTCTAAATAAAAAAGATGATGAATTAGAAAAACTTTTAGATCAATTTGAATCCCAATTTGATAAAGACAGATATGATAATCAAGATATTAATAAAAAATTAGATACTGCTAGCCAAATTGCACTTAGCATAGAAAAAACTATAGAAGGAGATGTTGAAGCTAAAAAAATTGAAAATCTTAATGAATTATTCTTAAAGAAGCTAGGTGAAATACTTTCAAAAAAAGAAAATCATCCACATTTGCTTAATTTGTTTTTAACAAATGAAATAAAGCTCAGCATATTTAAAAATGATGAGCCAATTATAAGAACTATATTTAAGCAAATGGGAATAGATTTAAAAGATATTTTAAAGTTTGATGATTTGATTCAAGGTTTAGAAAATGCTTTTGGAAAATTGTCATCTTATAATGGAGATCCTAAAAAATTTAATGTAAATCCTGAGATTAGTAAATCTTATGTTGAAGAAAATAAAAATAAATATTATTGGAAAGATAAAAAAGTTAAATCAAAATATACAGCAAATACTAAATCTCTACCTGAGCAAGCGGGTGGAAATAATAAATTAGTAGCAGAATTTTTTGAATTTGTAAAAGAAAAAGTAATTCCTACACAAGATGGTTCATTAAAAGAAATTTTTAAACCTGATATACCTAACAGTTTAAAAATAAATAATAAAGGTTGTGGAATCATTACTTTTTTAACTGCTTTAATTTATAAATTAAATTTAAATGGCGATAATATAAAATCTGAAGATCAATGGAGATTTTTTGGTGATCAATTAATTTTGAATATTTTAAAAGATTACCTTAATAGTTCAATCAGTCCTGGTAAATTGGAAGAACTTCTAATTGCTTCGTTGAAAGATCAATATAAACAAATTGGCCAATTAAAAGGAAGTAAGATTATGGAATTCTTTAACCCTATCATATCTTTTATTTTTAATGAAGTTGCATTGCTTCCAAGCGATTTTGAAGAAAGATATGAAGGAATTCAAGTTATAGGATTTACAGATAAAGATGAATTAAAAACAAAGCTAGAAGAATTAGATAATAAACTTATTATGATATTTAATACATCTGGTAAAAATTTGCATTGGCATATAGGCTTTTATGATAAAAACACTAAAAAAATATCTATTATTGAAACCGGCTCTGATGAACCTCAAATATTTGAGATAGATAAATATATTAATAATAGGATGGAGATTAGATTTGATAAAACTGTAAATGAAAAAATAAAAGAATATGAAAAAACAGTAAATTTTATTTTTGATGTTAAAAATTTAAAGTCTAATATTAAATTATTTGTACAACAACATATGATAGGTAAAAATCAAACAGAAATCGAAGCAAAAGATGTTAGATATTCTATTTTAATATTCAACTAATACTTAAAATTAAAAGATCAAAATTAAAAAATGATAAAATCAATGACTGGATATGGTCATTCTATTTTAGAGAATGATTTATTAAACATAAAAATTGAAATAAAATCTGTTAATTCAAAAAATTTAGATATCAACTTCTATTATCCAAAATATTTAAATTCTGAAGAAAATCGATGGAGAAATTTAATTAGCAAATTATTGATTAGAGGAAAAATAAGCATAGTTATAAATATTGAAAAAAAATCATTATTATCATCTTCTCTTGATTTTATTGAAGAAAGCAATTTTAAGAAAAATTATAATTATTTAAAAAAATTAGCAAATGAAGTTAATGATAGCTCTGATTTTCTAAATTTAGCTTTGAAATATACTATCGAATCCACTGATAAACAAATAAAATTAAATCAAACAGATTTAAAAGAAATTGATAAAACACTTGAATTGGCTATAAATAAATGTAATCATAATAGAGAGTTAGAAGGTAAACATCTATTAAATAAATTCGATGATTATATTTTAGATATTAAGAAGTCTGAAAAAAAAATACAAGAATTTGCACCCAAAAGAATAAAAAAATTAAAAGATAAAATACAAACTAAAATTTCACAACTATCTAAAATAGAAGAATTTGATAATAATAGATTTGAGCAAGAAATATTATATTATATAGAGAAATTAGATATTGAAGAAGAAACAGTTAGATTAGAAAAGCACATCCAATTTTTTTTAGAAATCTTAAATGATAAAGAAGGATATTGTGGAAAAAAATTAGGATTCATATTACAAGAAATGCTTCGTGAAATCAATACTATAGGTTCAAAAGCAAACGATGAGAATATACAAAAGGAAGTAGTACTAATGAAAGAAGCAGTCGAAAAAATTAAAGAACAATTACATAATATTTTGTAGGGAGTTTCGTTAAAAGAAAAAATCAATAAAATTTAGTTAAAAACAAAGATTTAGCGGTATATTTAATAGAAAAATTACCCCAAAAATCAAGCATATTGCCCAAACCCGGGGTAATTATTAATCGAGCCATAATCGAT
>JAAGZN010000137.1 GCA_024206165.1 Bacteroidota bacterium | reverse complement strand
CATCCTTGGGACAGCCCAGTGTGGCCTAGGGGCATCCTAGGGGTTGCCCAAGGCCCATGGGCAGTAGAGGGGCAGCCCAGGAACGGCCTTCTTGGGCATATATGTCATGTATCCCACCAATTTGCTTTTTCATCAGATCGACAGAATGCAGCCTCCCCGTCCATAAGCGATTCTTTAAAACAAATTGAAACTGCTGCTGCTGTTGTTTTATTTTAGAGAAAAAAGTGAAACTGCTGCTGCTTTTGTTTAAAACGAATTGAAATTGCTGCTGCTTTTGTTTAAAATGAATTGAAATTGCTGCTGCTGTTGTTTTATTCTAGGAAACAAATTGAATCTGCTGCTGTTGTTGTTTTATTTTGAAATGTTAATCATCTGGAAGAAGGTTATTTGCAAACAACAACAGCAGCAGCCTTGGTCCAATTACTGAATTCCCTTAAAAAAAACCCAAGAAATGAATTTTAAATCAAATCATTTTCAAATTAAAAATGAAAATCAATTAACAATGGATTTTACTAGAAATTAATTCAAAATCAAAACGAATTCAAATTGGAAATGAAAATTCATGGCCCGCAAGGCGCCGGAGGCGCAGGGCCATGAATTTTCATTTCCAATTTGAATTCGTTTTGATTTTGAATTCATTTCTAGTAAAATCCATTGGTAATTTATTTTCATTTATCATTTGGAAATTATTTGATTTCAAATTCATTTCACATCGAACCAAATTTGCAAAATCGCTAATGGAGCGGGAGGCATGTTTTAAATGAATTGAAATTACTGCTGCTGTTGTTTTAACAGCAGCAGAATCCTGCTGCTGCTGTTGTTTTATTTTGAAATTTTACATGGGTTGCTGCTGCTGCTGTTGTTTTATTTTGAAATTTACATGGGGTGGAAAATGCTGCTGCTGCTGTTGTTTTATTTTGAAATTATCATTCATGATGGTGGCTGCTGCTGCTGTTGTTTTATCTTGAAATTCTCAAAAAATAAATGCTCATGGTCTGACAGAAATGCAGATTGGCGGGATACAAGGCATACACCCCCCCCCCCCTCCCCCGCCCTCCACGCCCCCCCCCCCCGTCCCCCCCTCGTCTT
>JAAGZN010000136.1 GCA_024206165.1 Bacteroidota bacterium | reverse complement strand
TTATAATATATTATAAAAAAAACACAATCGGTATCTATCACTAATAAAATAGGTTGAGATAAAATAAGAAAACCTATTTTGATAATAAAAATTTGATGCTAAAATACAGAAATTTAGGTGTTTTCTATCTGACACTATATATAGTTTTCATCATTTGTCATAGATTCAAAATTATTAAATGTATTTACTAAATCTACATCATATTCATTTTGCCATAATATTTCAAAATCTTTACTAACTTTAAAGACAGTAATTCCACCACTTGAATGTTCGCTCCCTATTATATAACTATCGTTTAGGCTTAAAACTGTTAAAGGGAAAGCAGCTATAAATAATAATTCTTCATATAATACTGATGTGCTAGGAATAAGTGTATCCATATTTATTGGAGTAAAATATAATTTACTGCTACTTATAGATATCAAATATAGAGTGTTATTATCTAGCAATAACTGATTATAGGAGGAATCAGTATTGTTTCTATATTTAAGCGACAACAACAAATTTCCATTTTTGTCTAATTTACTTATAAATGTCTTAAATACAATTTTAGTAGGAGCAGGAGCAGGCTCAGACCTGTCAATTATATCATTACCTGATATAAAAAAATCTTTATTTTCATTTTGAATAATAGAATAAAACGCTAATCCATAGGGATCATTTGGATCATTTTGATAATATTTTTTAACAAAATCTGCTTTAGAAATTTGTAATAAATTATTAATAAAAAATAGCGGAGCTAAGTTCTTAAATTTGAAAACCGATTTAAGTTTAAATAGAAAATTTAAATTATATTTTTTTTGAAAATTTTTAAATGAATTTTTCCAAAAATTTTTAGGATTTTGATTTAATGTAGTAGGACTTAATACTCTTGTCGAAGAGGAAATACTTCCATTAAATTGATCTTCTTGCCCAAGTAATTTAACTCCATTATCTTCCCAAATTAAAACTTCATCAGCATTAAGTAATTTTCTA
This sequence comes from Bacteroidota bacterium, assembly GCA_024206165.1. Classification (GTDB taxonomy): domain Bacteria; phylum Bacteroidota; class Bacteroidia; order Cytophagales; family Amoebophilaceae; genus JAAGZN01. Next base: position 11,129 of record JAAGZN010000136.1, on the reverse strand, counting down.
TTATTAGAATAACTTTCACCATCAACTATTTTTAGATAATTAAAGCCCATTACAAAACTTAACAAGTTAATATATGTTTTATTATTATTTCTTAAAGGACTTTCAGTTTGGGATTTAAAGAGATTTTTTCTTTTGTATGCAAAAGTATTTTTTCTTTCCAATTTTATATTATTCTCTTTTGTATAATTAGTCCTATTAGATAATGAACATCTTAACAAGAATAAAACAGTAATAAATTTTATAATATTATATTTCATTTTAATATATTATGTCAATAATTTTTAGTTAGAATATAATAATATCAATTATTATAATTTTCATTCTAATAATTTGATAATATTGCAAAGTTAAAATTATAATTGCTTATCATTCAAATATGCTTCAGTACTAAGATTATATTCCGTTTCTTCAACATCTAAATACTGCTTTGTTACATAATTCTTTATCAATTTAATTAGTATTAATATCACTATACAACCTCCAACTACTCCCAAAACAATAGGAAGAATAATGGCAAGAGATGAATCATCATCTTTTTTTGAAGATTGAATAGCTGTTGGATTAAAAGTTGGATTTGGTGTAAGATTTATTGTTGGATTTGGTGTAAGATTTATTGTTGGATTTGGTGTAGGAATGATTATTAAGTCTTCTGTTGGGTCCATTGTAGGAAAATTTATTAGGGGACAATTTTCACAAAACGGTCCCGGGGGATTAGCACTTAAAATGGGATCTGATTTGTTTGTGCAACTAGATAATGAAAAAATATCTTCTAAACGCGTACCATTTTTTATTCTTAGTCCCCATAAACAAAGATCTTGATTAAAAGAAGTATTACCTAGAGGTCCTGTATAACCTATAAACATAGTTCTCATATCATCAACATTAGAAACATCCCAATCTCTAAGTGATTGATTGAAAGCAAAAGCAGCATAAAACATGGATTGCATATTAGTTACATTTGAAACTATCCATTTATAAAGAGGCTGATTAAAAACTCTAGCAATAAAAAACATTTGCCTCATATTTTTTACTTTAGAAACATTCCAGTCATTAATATATTGATCGAAAGAGAATGCTAATGAAAACATGCCCTCCATGTCTTCTACATTAGAAACATCCCAATATCTAAGTAACTGATTGAAAGCAAAAGCTTCCTCAAACATTTCTTTCATAGTTTTCACATTTGAAACATTCCAATTTCCTATTTTTTCATTGAATAGCGATCTTTTACCACCTATATCAAATATTAATCTGCTCATATCTTTAACATTACCAGTACACCAACCTTCAATACATCCATATTTTGAAACTGTAATATTAAAAGATAACGTCACTGGAGAAGGCGTAGGACATGGGACTGGAGAAGGCGTAGGACATGGGACTGGAGATGGTATATTAGGAATAACGGTTGAATAATTTTTTAAGGCTTCCAGTAATTCTTCTCTATCTTGAAAACAAGCATTTTGGGAATTTACCTGTTTAGAAAGACTAGATAAAAACAATATCAATGCAAAAATTTGCATTTCATTAAAGTTATTATAGAGCTTAGAAATCATAGAGGATTTTTTATATTTTTTTAAATCTTTCGATGATAGTAAATTCAAATTCCTTTCTGATTTGTGGTCAGTATATTCTAATGAGTTATATGTTCTTTTTTGCAAATTGAAATTTGTGACTATAGTTTTTTTATTGATCATATTGTACTTGACTTTTGAAGTACAATTAAACATAATCAACGATATAGATAATATATAATAAATGCTTTGGTGAAATAAAGATCTTATACTTTGATTTTTATTCAGCTTAGTTAAAAGTCTTTCTTTTAATAATTTCTCTAAATTGTTCATATCTAAAATAAATTTATATTTATTAAAAGGCATTGTTAACTTAGTATAGTTATTTATAAATTCTGTATTTTAAAACTTCAAAATAATTTTTAAAATGAAGAATTATTTTGCGAAAAACCTTAAGACCTATTTTAAATTAACAATGCCTATTAAAACTATAATTGTTTATCATTCAAATATTCTCCGTATCAAGATCATATTCTGTTTCTCCTACATTCAAATACTGCTTTGATACATAACGCTTTATCAATCTAATTAATATTAATAACACTATAAAACCTCCAACTACTCCTAAAACAATAGGAAGAATAATGGCAAGAGATGAATCATCATCTTTTTTAGATTCTAAATTAACAGGATTCATTGCAGAATCTATTGTAGGATTATTGCTTGGATCTGTCGTTGGATATTTTGTGGGATTTACTGTTGGATCATTGCTCGGATCATTCGTTGGATCTATTGTCGGATCACTCGTGGGATCTGTTGTCGGATCATTTGTCGGATCTGCTGCAGGATCATTCGTGGGATCATTTGTTGGATCTGCTGTGGGATCATTCGTGGGATCATTTGTTGGATCTGCTGTGGGATCATTCGTGGGATCTGTTGTCGGATCATTCGTGGGATCTGTTGTCGGATTACGACTGAATGTTGGATTTTTTGTCGGATCATTCGTTGGGTAATCCGTTGGATCATTTGTCGGATCCATCGTTGGGTAATTCGTTGGATCATTTGTCGGGTCAAAAGTTGGATCATTGGTTGGATCATTGGTCGGAATATATGTAGGACTACATGAAAAACCACAATCACAATCTAAAGAAATTGTACATCCATTTTGATCTGGGCCAATACAATTATTTGAACATTTTGTATTTGTTATATTTTTTAAATTCGTACAATTACATTTTTCGCAATAGTCACCTCCAAAATCTAAATCTAAATCAAACGCTACTTTACAAGCATTACATCTTACTTCAACATTTTTATCTATAAATTCTGAAAGTTCATCATTAATGGCACATAATGGATTAACTGTTGGGGAAAGTGATGGTTCAGTTGGATTAAGTGTGGGCATCAAAGTTAAATTTAGAGCAGTATAATTTAAATCTGAACATAGACAATCTATTTCATATAAACATGTATCAATACTTATTTGTTCACATTTATTGATATTACAAACATCTGTTAAAATATTATCACAAATACATTCATAGCATGCTAGAATAGTTTCAGTATATGTTCTATTTATGAACGTATCAATAGGTGGATTTTTAATACATTCTGCTAAATGTCTATCATATTCAGATTTAAAAACAATTTCTACTGGGCAAATAAATGTAGGATTGCTAGTAGGATCAGATGTTGGATTTGTTGAATTGATTTCAATTATCTCATTTCCATATATTGGCATAAATAATACTATCAGAGAAGCAAGAAATACATATTTCTTTTTAATAGTAGGCGATATATATGATTTTTTTGTGACATTCAATAAATATTCATTTTCAAATTTATTTTCGATTTTTATTCTATCATCTTTAAAATCTGATTTGACGTCATATTTATTAAAAATAGTTCTAATATTTTTAGTACTGTTAGAATTCAAACATGATGATAAAAATGATAATATTAGTAATAATTTTAATAAGTTAATTGGTCCTGGGTTTTTAATAAAACTGTTCATACTTTCTTTTTATTTCTTGTAAATAATTATTGATATTTTTTATTTATAAAGCATACTTTTTAAAGCATATTTCAATATTACAAAATAAAATTATATTATAAACATTGAATTATAATTTATTATCATAATATATAATATTATTTAGTAATTATAATTTTTATTAATAAGAAAGTAAATTTGATTTTTATGAATACTTAACTTATGCAAGTTTTATTTTTTTGGATGTAGCAACCCCATTACTAGCTTTTAAATAATTAATATCAATAACTATAGTATAATATTAATTATTGATATGTCTTTTGAATAATATAATTTATACTTGAAATTAGTTATTATTAATTTTTTCATCAGGCAAAAATCCTCCTACTTGTTGATCCCAAAGTTTTTTATATGTTTTACCTTTTTTAAGCAATTCATTATGAGTTCCATCCTCAATAATTCTTCCTTGATCAAAAACTAAAATTCTATCCATTTTAGTTAATGTTGTAAATTTATGAGCAATGACTAAGCATGTTTTATCTTTCATTGTCTTATTGATAGAATCTTGAATCTTTTTTTCAGTTAATGAGTCTAAACTAGATGTGGCTTCATCAACAATCAATATTGGAGCATCTTTTAAAATAGCTCTTGCAATATTTACTCTTTGTCTTTGACCTCCAGACAATTTATTTCCTTTTTCTCCAACATTAGAATTATAACCTTTTGACATTTCTTTTGCTATTTCATCTACATATGCCTTTTTTGATGCGATTAAAATTTCTTTTTTTGTAGCATCTATTTTTCCATATTTAATATTTTCATTTAAGGTTCTATCAAAGAGGGAAGAGTCTTGAGTAATAACAGAAATATTTTCTCTTAGAGATTTTTGAGTTACTTCCTTGATCTCTTGATTATCAATAAATATTGATCCTGATTTTGTATCATATATTCTTAAAATTAAATTTACAAAAGTAGATTTACCGCTTCCTGAAAATCCTACTAAACCAACTTTTTGAAGTGCAGGAATTGAACAATTATATATAAAATCTTTATTTCCTTTATCATATTTAAAATATATATTTTTAATCTCAATATTTCCTTGTGTAACTTTTAATTTTTTAGCATTTGGAACATCTTTAATTTCTAATGGAATTATTAAAGTTCTTAAACTTTGATCACATTCTCCAATGTAATCATTAATTACATCAAATTGATCTATTGTATACCAAACACTATCAGTTACAGCAAATAATAATGTTAATACAAAAGCGAAATCACCAATGCTAATCAATCCTTGTGATCTAAATTTTATTAATAATAATATTACAAATCCTATAAATATTCCCAACAACATTCCTTGTATTAATGAAATTTTAGAAACAAAAAGTTCTTTAAGTTTATATTTCTTTTTAATATCATTTAAATATTTTCTTAAGTATTTGGATTCATAATCTATTCGAGAAAATATTCTTACATTAGCAGAATTTGAAATACTATCTACAATTTTTCCATAAAGATTGGCGCTTGAATATGAATAGTCATCAGAAAATTTTCTTATTTTATTTGAAAAAAACATTTTTATTATTGTAAATAATACAGCCCAAATAAAAAGAGAGATAGATAAAATCGGACTAATGAAAGCGATTGATAGTATTGCAAAACAAAATTGCATTATTCCTCTTATTATTGTTGTTGTTGGTAAATAAAATATTGAGGTAAACCTTTCGGCTAAAGCATCTATTTTATCAGAAATAGATCCTGCTGGGTTATTTAAAAAAAAGTTTTGAGAATGTTTATGCACATAAACAAACATGCTATTTATAATTTTATTTTTTACAATTGGAGCAATTTTTAAATTAGCATATACTGGCCCTTGCCAAGAAAATTCATGAACAAAGAAATTGATTATTATTAAAAGGATATACCAAAATATTACATTTCCTGTATTGCTTGTTTCTTTTAATTTTCCTAAAATATCAACTATTTGCTTTAATAAATAAGAATTTAGTATAAAAAATATACTTGATATTAAGGTGGTTATAATAAAAAATAAGAGCCAAGATTTATGAGGAGAATAGGCCCATCTAAATAAACCGAAAAAAGATGTTGGGATATTATGATCTCGATTTTTATCTTTATTTATCATTTATATTTATCTAATATATAATTGCATATAAATAATATAGTTATTTTTTTAATAATTTGTAATGAAAAATCTATAAAATTTTATAGATTTTATGATTGTATTAAAGATTATTTTTTAGAATTTAAATTTATTCTTTTATCTTTCTATCTTCATTATAGATCTAAAAAGGAATCTAAGATTTTTATTTAAAAATAGCCATGGAAAAAATTGATGTTCTTAATGAGTTTGGCCTTCGAACAGGAGAAGTTATTGAGAGAAAAGAAATACATAAATTGGGAAAATTACATAGAGCAGTTCATTTCTATCTTTTTAATAAGTCAAATAAATTATTACTTCAAAAGAGATCTCAGAAAGCTGATCATTTACCAGAAATATATAGCATCTCAGTTGTTGGTCATATCAAAGCTGGGGAAAGTAGTTTTCAAGCTCTTAAAAGAGAAGTTAATGAAGAATTAGGACTTGAAACTGAGAAGTTAAATATAGAATTTTTGTTTTCATTTAGACAAGATTATAAAATAAATCCTAACTATATTGATAAGCAGTTTAACGATATTTATTGTTGTTTTCATGATTTTGAGATTAAAGATTTAAATTATGAAAAAGAAACTATTGTTGATTTCAAGTTAGTTTCAATAGAAGAATTTAAATTAATGCTTAAGAGTGATCAACTATTATCATCAATATATTTAAATGAATTTAATGATTTAGTTTATTTTCTTAAAAATCGTTTTTAATTTAGTTTATATAAGTTAAGTTTTATAATATAAAGAAAGATAAATTATGTAAATATCAATGATGCGATTATCTAAAAAATTTATTTTAATATTATTTTTAATAATAAATCCTTTAATTTTAAATGGCAAAGTGTTAAAATCTACTGATTTTATTAATAATAAAGAGCCTCTATCAACTATAAAAAATGAAGTTCCCGCAAAATATGAATTTCAAAAAGAAGCGATGAATTATGTTTCTTTAATTATAAATGCAATTAAAAAGACTGATTATGAAAAGGCTATTTTTGGGTTAAGGCAGCTTAAAACTATTGACTTTTCAAATGTTGCATCCCCTCTTTCTTTATTATATGAACTTATTAATGGCATTGGTGATGGAAGGGAAGACTTTTTAGTATTAGGATTTAAGCATGTTCTTTTTTCTGAAATAAGGAGAATAGCTCAAAATGTCTTTCAGAATGTTGTTAATAAAAAGAGATATGTTGCTTTAAATACAAAAAATAATACTTTAGAACGTCTTAAATCTTTTAAAAAAAATCTAGATCCTAAACGAGAAGCTTGTGCAGGGGTTATTAAAAATATAGATTATATTATTGCTGTTGTTGAAAAACTGCCTGAGAATAATTCTAAAATTTGGGAACTTCTTGTTTTTACTTCTAATATTATTTCTGTTATTACTAAAAAAGATAGTGATGCTTTAAAGAATATTTTAAAAACCATACATCAAAAGAGTAAACAAATATATTTTGGAAATTTACTTAATCAGATCACTATTATTGAAGCAACTGCTCAATTGATATTAAATTCTAATCATCCAGAACTTTTTGAAGAATTATTATATTTTTATAAGAATACTAACATTCCAGAAGTTAAATATGAGATAATCAAAGCTTTTGGTAAAATATCTAGAATGTATTATGGCGGAGATATAAATAATAAAAACTTTGCTGACCCTGCATATAAGTCATTTGAAATGCTTTTAAAAATTGCAAATTCTTCAAAAACTTTATCTATCTCTTCCTTATGGTGGCTGAGATGTGCCGCAGCTGAAGAACTTATTCTTCTTGAACATAAACTTAAAGACCAAAATGCTAAAAGAACAGTTGAGAGATATTTAAAAGATCTTCAAAAGAAAGAGGAGAAAAAAAGCAAAAAAATACTTTTTAAGATTGGTAAGAAGATTGGTAAAGATTCTTCTAATGAATATGTGCTCTGCGTTTTAAAAAATAGAAATCAGATTTATAATATTAAGTTGATTAAGGATTCGTTAAAAAATATTAATAATCAGTATAATAAAACTTATCTTTCAATGGAGGAAATGTTAGTCAAATCTTTAGAAAATCAGAATATAATAATTGAGAAGTTAGATAAAAGAGCTTTAAAAAAAGATAATTAATTAGTAAATGACTATTTTTTTACAAATCAATATTTCATTATATTCTTATGTTATTTATTTTCATTAAACTCAATAAAATTGAAAAAAATTAGTACTTCATATTGCTGCCAATCTTGTGGATATGTCTCAGTAAAATGGCAGGGAAAATGTCCAGGTTGTAATTCATGGAATACATTATTAGAAGAAATAAATGTTCCAAATTCTAAAGAGGTATCTAATTCTGTTTTACCTGAAATCTTAGATAAGAAAAATGAAATCAATTTATTGACAGATGTTCAAACATCAGAAGAAGAAAGAATAAACTGCAATGATAAAGAATTAAATAGAGTATTGGGAGGAGGCATAGTTAAAGGATCATTGATTTTATTAGGTGGAGATCCTGGTATTGGTAAATCAACTTTAATGCTTCAATTGGCTATTGCTTTAAAAACTCTCAAAGTATTATATATATCAGGAGAAGAAAGTTCTACTCAAATAAAACTTAGGGCCAATAGATTAGGAAAGGCTTCAGATCAATGTTATATATTAAATGAAACTAATCTTGATAAAATCTTTAAGCAATCAAAAACATTAAAGCCTGATTTGATCATCATAGATTCAATTCAAACTTTATATAGCTCATCATTAGAATCTTCTATAGGTAGCGTTTCTCAGATTAGAATTTGTGCTTCTTTATTGATGCATTATGCTAAAGGAACAAATATCCCAATATTTTTAATTGGACATATTACCAAAGAAGGGAGTTTAGCAGGCCCAAAAGTTTTGGAACATATTGTTGATACTGTTTTACAATTTGAGGGAGATAGACATTTTACTTATCGTATTTTAAGAACGACAAAAAATCGCTTTGGTTCTACATCAGAATTGGGAATATATGAAATGAATAGTTATGGATTGAGAGAAATAAATAATCCTTCTGAAATATTATTATCGCAGCGTTATGAAAATTTAAGTGGAATATCTATTGGTTCATTTATTGAAGGAAATAGGCCTTTATTGATTGAAGTTCAATCTTTAGTTAGTAGGGCAACTTATGGTAATCCGCAAAGGAGTACAACAGGTTTTGATTTAAAAAGGTTAAATATGCTCCTTGCAGTCTTAGAAAAAAAAATCAATTATAAACTTGTTAGCCAAGATGTATTTTTAAATATTGCTGGAGGCATGAAAGTTGATGATCCTGCTTTAGACTTATCAGTTTGCATTTCAATTGTTTCTTCTTTTACTGAAATTAAAATTCCTATTAATATTTGCTTTGCTGGAGAAGTAGGGCTTAGTGGAGAAATAAGATCTATTAATAGAATTGATCAAAGAATAACTGAAGCTGAAAAGTTAGGTTTTGAATTTATCTTCATCTCTAATTATAATATTAAATCTATAAAAGTTAAAGATTATAAAATTAAAATTAAAGGATTTGATTTTTTAGAAAATATAATTTCAGATCTTGGAATGCTTAATAGAAAAATAGTGGTTACTTAACTTTCCAATATATAAGTATTTTTATTTATTTTATATCATCCCATTAAAATAATTTAATTTATTAAATAGATTTTGTAAATTAATAAGATAATCAGTTAAATAAAAATGAGAATTAAGTTTTTATATATCTTTAATATATTATTCCTTTTCCTTTTTTGTAAATGCTATAATATATCAAGTGGTTCAAAATCAAAACTTGAGAGACCAAAGATTGAAACTATTGAAGAATTTGAAGAGAAGAATAAAGAAATATTAAAAAAGGACCCTTATGTACCTTTATTTGAAATCGAAAAAGATGGGAATAAATCATATATTTTTGGTACAAATCACTGTATAATAGATAAATACTTTCCAAAAGTTCCCGAGATTGTTAAAGAAAAAATTGGAGAATGTGATAATTTTTTTTCTGAGAAGCATTTGTTATCTAAAAGATGGGACTATAATAATAAAATTATTGAACAATTATATGCCAAATTAAAAAATTCTTCTTTGCATAAAATAGGAGAAAATTTAAAAAATTTAAAAAATAAAAATATTTCAGTATTCCATAAATATATTAATAAAAACTATTGTGAGACATATAATGCATATTTAATACAATCTATATTATTATTCCCAACAAAAAATTTTAAAAGTATTGAAAATGAATTAAGCAGATATATACCAAAAAATAAATATTTAGGTTATTTAGATAATTGCGATTACAATAGAAAAAAACAAGAATATTTGAATAAAACTCATAATGAAGCAATAAAAAATTCAAAGGAAACTGATATTCAAAAAAAAATTAATTTGAGAATAAAATCGGTTACTCCCATAGATATCTTTTTGAAAAATGATGAAAAAGAATATTTAGATGAAAAAGATGAAAAAGATATTGATAATATTAGTGATATCATTTTTAGAATACTGAAAAAATATATACCAACATCCTATGCTAAAAAAAATAATATTGAAAAGAAAGAGTTTTTAAATAAAGAATATATAAATAAATTAAGACGATTTTATTCTATAGAATCATATTTAGAATATCTTAATGGTAATCTTATAAAAAAAGCCCCAAAAAAAATAAAAAATTATATTTATAAATATAAACCTAATGAAAATGATTGGTATGGCAAAATACAATCTATTTTTAGTAGCGATAGTACAGATGAAGAAATATTAGATGATAGAAACAAATTTTGGATAGATAAAATTAATGCATTTAACAAAAATGGTTTTTTCTTTGTTGGAATAGGACATTTAAGTACCGGGACAAACAGTTTATTTAATTTATTGATAAATCAAGGATATAAAATAACTCATACTTTGGGTAATAAAACTTTGGAAGATTTTAAAAAATACATAATTGAAAAAAAAGACTCTAAAAGTATTATTAAACATTCAAAAGACTCAATAAAAAAAATAGAATTTAATCCATATTATAAAGCTAAAATTCACAAAATCACTTCTGAAAGATTGGAAACAATTAAAACTAATTTGAGTTTAAAAGAAAAAGAAATTATCGTTTCAAACTATGTTAGTGCAATGCAGTCTTATGATGAAGCTGAGCGAGATAATCACCATATTGGATTTACTAAAGTAGAATGTATAAAAAAAAGGATGGAGATTTATAATCATCTAGTATCAAGATATAAGACTGATTAATTAGGGAGAATCGCTAGTACCCTCTATACTACTTCCATTTGAAGAATATCTGATAATCGGTTTTTTCTGTATGAAAATAACCGGTTTTAGATACATCTTGAATTCTATGACTTTACCAAATAAATTATCACTTTTATTTAATATTTAATTTATAAAAATAAAATTATAAAAATCATAAAAAAATCATACTTCATCAAATTAATGTGAATAGTTGAAAACTTTA
>JAAGZN010000135.1 GCA_024206165.1 Bacteroidota bacterium | reverse complement strand
TATTATAATATATTATAAAAAAAACACAATTGGTATCTATCACTAATAAAATAGGTTGAGATAAAATAAGAAAACCTATTTTGATAATAAAAATTTGATGCTAAAATACAGAAATTTAGGTGTTTTCTATCTGACACTAAATAGAAATATTTGACTTAAAAAAATGTTTCAACTTTTATAAAGGATGGTAACACCTAAATATATGCCCATCATCCAAAACAGATTCATCAGGATAAATCTCTTTACAAATATCGGTAGCTTTCCAACATTTTGGATGAAAATGACAACCATTAGGTGGATTAACAGCGTTTGGTATATCTCCTTTTAAAATTATTCTATCTTTATTAAAATTAGTATTTAGTATTGAAGAAAGTAAAGCCTTAGTATAAGGATGTTTAGGGTTATCATATATTTCACTTGCAGAAGCTTTTTCAATAATATTACCGAAATACATAACAGCAACTTCATGTGAAATGAATTGAATGATTTCTAAATTATGAGATATAAATAAATATGTTAAATTCAATTCTTTCTGTAAATCCATTAAGATATTTAAAATTTGAGCTTGTACTGATACATCTAAAGATGAAACTGCTTCATCACAAACTATAAATTCTGGTTCGACAGCCAAAGCTCTGGCAATACAAATTCTTTGTCTTTGACCTCCTGAAAATTCATGGGGATATTTATTTAAAGCACTTTTTGATATTTGTACATAGTCTAATAATTGGTATATTCTATTATTTCTTTGTTGTTTATTCTGATTAAATAAATTATGTATTTTTAAAGGTTCTGATAAAATGGATCTTATATTCATTCTAGGATTTAATGATGAATAGGGGTCTTGGAAAATGATTTGCATTTTTTTCCTTATTTTCCTCATTTCAGAATTTTTAAGATCATTTATCAATGTAGATTTAAATCTTATGTTTCCATTTGAAGGTTCAATAAGTCTTAATATACTTTTTCCTAATGTAGTTTTACCACATCCAGATTCTCCCACAAGACCCAAGGTTTGACCTTTTTTAATATTAAAAGATACTCTATTAACAGCTCTAAGTTCGCCAGTTTTTCTTCCTAAATATCCGCTTTTTATAGGAAAATTTACTGATAAGTCTTTTATTTCAATTAAATTATTATTCATTACTGAAACTTAATTTTAAGAAATTAATTTCATTCACAAAGTTTATTATGAACTTGCCTTACGCAAGATCTATTATATGAGCTTTTTTTGATTATAGCAACAGTTCTATTAGCTTTTAAACAGTCATCTTGCATACTCGAATTATCAATTTACAACTTTTTTATTAATATCAATAAAATGATATTTGATTTATTAACCTGTAGTGATTTATTTGTTATTTTACTTATCTATTGGGTCAAAATGATAGGAAGAAGTTAAAACAAATATATTTAATTATTATTTAACAAATTGTTATATTTTCTTCTATATCATGCATTATATCTTTTTGAATAATATCATCATATTCTTCATTCACTTCAATATGAAATCCTTCTTTATCGCCTATTGTTTTCCCTGATATAATATTATCATCATAACCATTTGTATGAAGGAGATCGATCTCTTTAATTATTTCATCATCATTTCCTTTGGTCTCATCATCTCCTATAACTATTTCATCAATATTTCCTTTGGTTTCATCATCTCCTATAATTATTTCATCATTATTTACTTGGGTTGTATCATCTATAATTATTTCATTATTATTTACTTGGGTCATATCACCACTAGTAACTATTTCATCTATTAAGCCTTCACCGCTTATAACTCTTTTATAGTTGTGATTTATATTTCTAATTAATTCTTCGTCATTTCTTTTATATTTTGAATTATTTTTTTCTAATTGTCCATTAACTATGTTTTTATCATATATATCATAATTATAAATTATATCTTTATTATTGTTTTTAGGAAGTTCAATTTTTGGAGATATTTGAACAATTTCGATATCTTTTTTCTTGAATTTCTTTTTATTTCTATTTTTGTTTTTCAATAAGCAATGTAAAAGTATACAAAGAAGTAAAATTAAAAAACCACTTATTCCCAAAGCTAGAATATAAATTAGACTATCATTTTTACTATCAATTATAGGGGAAGCACCAATATTACTTTCAAAAGCTGTGGGATGAACATATGGTATTGAATTAGAGCTAGTATATAATTCAGAACTTGAAGTTTTGGGACTTAATGATATTGGATAAGAAGTTATAGGATTTACTGATGGGTTTGATGTTGTGGGATAAGAAGTTGTAGGATTTACTGATGGGTTTGTAGTTGTGGGATTTACTGATGGATTTGAAGTTGTGGGATTAAAGGAAGGGGCTAATGTTGGAGTGGATGTGCAGCTTTCTGTTCCTAAATTAACTGTAGACAAACTATCTCCCATTTCATTTATATTGGAGGCGCTGCAAAAGTCTGGCCTACCTATAAAAAGTTATAAAAAAGGTTTCCTCTCATGAAGTATCTTTTTTAAAATCCATTTTTTAAATTAACGATTCCTGTTATTATTGCCATTTTTATTGCATAGCTCGGTT
>JAAGZN010000134.1 GCA_024206165.1 Bacteroidota bacterium | reverse complement strand
CTTTACATCAATTTTTTTTTTGTCTAAGACTCATTTTAGACCTCGAAATGGTACTCCGAAGTCAAAAAACGCTCACAAATATATGTTTTTTGGCCTTTTGAAGGACTTACAACGTGTGTAAAGTGTGTCAAATGGCTCAAAATGACCGTCTTGCTACGAGGAGGTTCAAGATCAGGCTTAATTTTCTGTGCCCCAAGGGAGTCTTACTGTGATTCTGGGTAACACAAACATAGACCTATTGAGGGCATTACGACCAAACTGACAATTTTGTTCATCAATTGCAATTGGTGAGGGTGGTTACACAGCCTGTTTGGTGGCGGTGGTTAGTGTGGTGGTAGTGGTTTTTATGCCAGAGAAACTGGTCCTTGAAATGGACCCTGTATAAAGATGTGTTAAAATTTGTGTTTGATTTTTCAAAAACACCTGTTTTTCATTGGAAAACATGTGAAACAAAACAATCACTGTATTCTCCTGTATCAGACGCTTTCAGGGATTGTTTCGTTTTTGATGTTTTCTAATGAAAAAAATGTGTTTTTGAAAAATCAAACACAACAACAATTTGTCATCAGTAACAGAATTTTAATTTTTTGCCCCTTTTGCTGCTTCTAACGACCCAAACATTCAGTTTGGGACCCCAAGTGTCTTACACCAAATTGACCGCCTTCAAAATCTGAACAATTGGGGCCCTTCAATAAATTTGTTGACCCTTATGTTTTTGGAGAAAACAG
>JAAGZN010000133.1 GCA_024206165.1 Bacteroidota bacterium | reverse complement strand
CGACGACCACCTCCATATCTCGGAGAAGGGGACGCAGTTTGATCAGATGGGGGCCGAGCATCTCAGCGGACTCGGCTGTCAGGAGCCAGAGCCCTTCCTCAGCAGCTTCCTTCCGATTATCGTCATACTTGCCGATGCACTTCTGGGAAAGGAGCGATTTGAATTTCCGCTTGGCAAACACTACAGCACCCGCAGCTCTCTGAGCGCACTTCAATGGATTGAATCTTCCTCTAAACTGCAGGAACCGGACCGACATGTCGTTGTCCCTGAGCACTCGCGGGTAGGTAGGCTTGGTCAGGTTGTAGGAGTGGAAATCCTTGAAGCGGTGGACTCGGCTGTTTGGTCCACTGATGTCGTCTGGAACCAGCACCACAGGAAGATCTTGTGGGTCTTCGGTAGTGGATTCCACTGTAGTTTGGAAGGACTCTAGGGAAGTGTCGGGAGTTTTCTTCTCTCTGAATTGGGGTAGAGTTGCCGTTTGATCCACATCCTCAGGTTTCTTGCGAATGAGTCGTTTGGCTGTGTTGGAGATATGGATCCAGAGAGCCATCTTTGAACATATCCACTCAGCTCGGTGGATTTTGTGCCATTTCTCCATCATTGTTTCAGCTGTCTCGCTCTCATGGATCTTTGAGCATAGGTCCGCATAGTTTATGGTGTCAACCATCTTGTTGTCTACCTGGATCTTCATCTTCTGGTCGATGTAGTAGAGGGAGGAGAATAGAGACGGGGTCTTGACAATTCCATCCATCTTGCTAAGCTCGCCCACGGCCAACTGAAGGCGGCCGATGAATCCGCTAAAGGGCGGCTTGAGTCGACCCGCGTAACTTCTGGCCATGTCCAAGACGTAATTTGCGTCCACAATGATTGCGATCTCCTCAATCTCGAATCCCTCGGTGATGAAATGTCGCGCCACTTCCACTAAGCTTGAGGCTCCCATTTCTCCTGCCTTGCATTCATTTGCTGCCGTGGTTCGGCCTCCCAGAGTACTGGTTGACAATGCACAACGGAGAAGACTTACATGATTTGCTTGGCCTTCTGGAGTCGTGGAGTCTTCTTGCCTGGGGACAGAGACGACGTACGTGAGGGCGACGGCGGCCTGTGGCGAGCCGTCGGTGAGGCAGTAGAGGTAGATTTTCATGTCACGGGGGAAAACGCCTAGGATGGCGTACCTCTTGATTGAGAATACTTGGAGATAATAGAACAGTTTGACCAACTCTCTTGTTCTTGCATTCCATTTGGGATTCACCCGTTCTTCCCACTGTAGGACATGATCAGTTTCCAACATCACGTCCCTTGCCAGCACCCTACTGGCCAGATGAAAAATCCCTGCCAAGTCCCCTAAGGGATTAAAGCTCTGGCTTATTAGGGAAATCAACTGTCTTCGGGTGAGAGATCCATGTTTGTTAACAAACTTGTCAAATGCTTCGGGGTCCTTGAGTTCTGTCTCTTTAGGTCGTATACCACCCTTTGACTTGCCAACATTGAGCAGCTTCCTACGCAGACCGAGACTGTCGTCGGAATGCCAGGCCACTCCAAGCAGGTGCTCGGCTGGCTTGGGAGATGCTTGGTCAGAGGCGGGGCCTGAGTCTCTGTGTTCTCGTCGTGCTCCTTCTCGGTGCACCTCTTTGGCTGGTGGTCTTTCTTTCGAAACTGGATCTGGTTGGTTGCAGGACAATAGAGGGTTGGAATTCAGTCGAGTTTGAAGGTCCCGATCAGGTGGCAGGATGAGCGTCTTGATTGAAAAGCCCACGCATTCCAGCGTGCGGGTCAACGTCATCGCGAGCAGCTCGAACCGCTCGCTTCCAAATTGACCAACGTACCCGGGTCGGGAAAGTGGTTCTTTGTGCAGCTCCATGGACTTGGCTGAGACGGCGTGGAGGACGTCGTCCACATACGCCCTGGTTATCCCTGACCTCACCTCCTCCACCAGGCTCGTCGGGAGCTTGTCCTCGTTGGCAGGGTAGTGGTTGATGTAGGCGTCTACAGCGTAGTTGCGTGCCAGAGCCGCCAAGGTTCCGGCATCGATCTGGCCAAATCTTGAGGCCACGAAGACAGCAATCTCGAGCGGGGCATCAAGGTCGGGGTTGAGAACTGCCCTCCCTTGCTTATCTCGCTGAAGCCACACAGCTCCACTCAATGTTCCTAAGGTGTCAATTTTGATTCGAAGATAGAAGTTGCTGATGTCTCCTAAGCTGACTATGGGGTTCAAACGCATCCTCAGGAACACGCTCCTAATCTTCTCGATGTACGCTTCACCAGGCGACACGTTGTCATTGTTCTTGTAACCAGACTTGCTCCTCTGGGCTGGATTCGCGACGATCCTCAGGGGGGAGCTGGTGGAGGAGAGATTGAGGACCATGAGGAGGCCTACAAATCCCAAGTGCTGGTTCACATTCCTGCGGTTGACTCCAGAGCTCTTCACCTCGTCCAACTCAAGGAAGTCGTCGAGAAAGTGTAGAATACCGTCGTTCTGTTCCCTCTCGAGCTTGTACTTGATTTCCGCAGCAAAGGCTGGCCTTCCCTTTACTTGCTTGAGAATCCTCTCAGAGCTCCTTCTGGATTCTTCTCTGAAGCTGTGGACTGAGTCGGCGGATTCTTTCAGTAGGCGTCTGAAATGAACCTTTCCTGGAAACCTAGATCTGACGCCGGGGTTCATCCACTTCTTTCTCCAGTTTGCTATTGAGGGCTTGGCCAAAGGTAGGCGAGTGCGCTTGAGTTCCCTCTGGTAGGCGATGGGATCTAGCGGTTCCCACCTCCTGCTTTCTCTTATTTGTTGGTCATTTGCTATCGTCTCGGAGGTCAGCTGTTTTAGGGCTCCACAACATCCATGGCACTGGTTGGATTCTTGCAAGGCGGAGCGGGCCATTTCAAGAAGGAATCTGGATCGTTCCATTTGTTCCAATTCTTCCAGGTCATTGCAGGATTCTACAGGATCATAAGAGTTGGTTTTCACTTCCGTTTTTAATGAGCTAACTGATATTTCATGCATGTGGTCGTCATCAGGTGTGGGTGTCCGGCAATTGCCGGCAGTTAGTTGTCCAGAGACGGGACTGGGGGCTCGCGAAAAGGAGCCGCCTCGCTGACGATCATCTGGTTGACGTCCACGCAGATCTGGCAGCTGTTGGTGCAGCGCTTGAAGCCGCAGTCTGTACAGTTGGATGACGGCTCCTCGACTTCCACCTCCTCGTCTCGGTTCAGGTCTCGGTTCAGGTCAACCCTGGCGCCGACTGCCGCGAGAGCAACGGGGTCAAGTTCAGGAAGTGCAGATCTCTGGGTGATGACTGCTGGCGTCTCGGCGATGACGCAGTTCCGATTGGCCTCCACGTGCAGACCTCCGCAGACTTCGCGTCCGCAGATCTCGCCAGTGACTTCTGGAATTTCGGCGACAATGCAGTTCTGATTGACCTCGGTGGGCACATTCATCTCTTTGATGGAGCTGACGGGTTCCTGGTGCTTGAGGGCGCCAGTGAGGATGTACAGGGACGACAGCTTTGACTTCAGGATGGAGAAGCCGTCGAAGGACACGGCCTCCTGGCCCTCGAAGACAGTCACAGGGAACACTG
>JAAGZN010000132.1 GCA_024206165.1 Bacteroidota bacterium | reverse complement strand
TTGATCGACACACCCGACAGCTCCCTCCAGTTCTTTGGCAACTTGATCGGCCTGATCGGCGGCTTCCTGGTGCCCTGGTTGTAGTTGCCCTCGTTCTTGCCCTCCTCATTGTCCTGGTTCTTGGTGCACTGGTTCTTGGCGCCCTGCATGAGGACCTGCAATGGACGTATTTAGAAGATGACGATCGATCTAAACATGTTGATGTGTCTCACATTGATCGACACACCCGACAGCTCCCTCCAGTTCTTTGGCAACTTGATCGGCCTGATCGGCGGCTTCCTGGTGCCCTGGTTGTAGTTGCCCTCGTTCTTGCCCTTCTCATTGTCCTGGTTCTTGGTGCACTTGTTCTGATGACCCTTGTTCTTGGTGCCGTGCATGATGACCTGCAATGGACGTATTTACAAGGTGACGATCGATCTAAACAAGTTGATGTCTCACCTCGCAGGATGCCTCATAGTACGTCCTCTTCATCCACTTCCTTGGCAACTTGATCGGCCATACCTTCTTGGTGCCCTGGTCGTTCTTGGTGCCCTGCTCGTTGTTGGGGACCTGCATGATGACCTGCAATGGACGTATTTAGAAGGTTACGATCGATCTAAACATGTTAATGTGGTTGTCTCACCTCGGTAGATGAGAAGACTTCAACCTGCAGTAGACACCCGCAGAACGATGACACCGCTTGTAGCTCCTTCCTCTGCAGCGTTAGGTTGTGCACCGGCGCTATCAGTCGTGTTACATCAAACCGGAAGATGCAACCGGAAATAGATCTAACCACGTGTGGCGGCGGCGACCCTCGTTACACAAAACGGCGCTCAATGTGCGTCAGTGCAGCGTTAGGTTGTGCACCGCCGCTATCAGTCGTCTTACATGCAACCGGAAATAGATCTAACCACGTGTGGCGGCGGCGGTCGGGTGGGTTAATTGCCCTGCGACCCTCCTTACACAAAACGGCGCTCAATGTGCATCAGACAACAATGCTGCTGCTGAGTGGTCTCCCAAGTGCTCCCAAGTGCTCCCAAGTGTGCTGAGTACGGTCATCCTGAGTACTTTCACCCTTCCGCCAATGTGTCAGCCATCAAATCAGCCATCAAATCAAAAAAAACGTTTATTTCATCAAGAAGCTGTTTAGTCCACACAGCGGACTCCTTTGGTTCATTTCCTGGCGGGTCTGTGGAGGAAACTGAACACCTTCTTGACAATTAACAGAAGATGACAAAATGACCAACCAAAATGACACGATCATGAGACTACTCGTAGAAGTCAGAGCAGTCCAGGAACTTGCCCTTGCCCTTGCCCTTGCCCTTGCCCTTGCCCTTGCCGATGTCGGAGTCGGCGTCAGTGTCGCTGATGCAGGACACAAAATCCTCCTCCTCGCCTGAGGTGCCCTGCATAACAGCATGTAAGCATGTTACAATTACAATTTTATCATTCAAATGTTACCTCATCATGGAGCTCGGGCTTCGAGTGTTTGCCGGCCTTCATCGCCTTCATCTTTCTCCTGCGGGCTGCATTCTGGATGTTCCTGATCTTGGTCTCTCTCTTGAGGTGATAAATCTCCTGGCGCTGAAAACGCTTGGTTTAGTTAAGGAAAAAAGTAAACGCATTCAAGTGTAATAACTCATCATGCACCTCGGCAAACGAGTCGGTTTCCATGCCGGCCTTCTCGTTCTGATCGTTCTTCACCTCCTCGCACTTGATGGACTCGGCGTAGATCTCCTCGGGCGCCTGCTCGTTCCTGCCTGAGGTGCCCTGCATAACAGAATGTTAGCATGTCACAATTTTAGCATTCAACTGTCACCTCATAATCGAGCTCAGGCTCCAAGTCAGTGTCGGCGTCATCGTTGCAATCCTTGTATTTCTCGCCCATGGACTCGGCGAAGACCTTGTCGTCGCTGTTGGAACCGTAGTAGTAGGAGACGGCGTGGTAGTCGCAAGCCTTGTCGACATTCTGCTTCTCAAAGAAGGTCTTCTGGTGGTCGGCGAAGGCCTTGTTGGCGGAGGCAATGTTCTTGTCCAAGGTGATCATGGCGTTGACGGCCTTGAAGCTGCTGGGAGCAAACACATGCACCGCAGGGAACATCTTGTTCTTGGCCCCCAACTTGACCCAACCGTCCATGGCCTTGTACTTGGCCTTGTACTCATCAAACAACTTGTTGGCAACGGCCTTGTACTTGTCCGTGTACTCGTCGTAATCCACACCTTCCTCCACCTTGAAGTTGGCCTTGTACTCGGTGTACAGCTTGTCGGCCACTTGCCTGTACTTGAGCTTGTACTCATCGTAGGACATGTCGGCCTGAACATTGGACGTTAGTTAAAGCAGAAAGTAAACATGCCCACCACAAGGAAAATCTTCTTCATGGCCCCCAACTGCACGCCATCCTCGGCCTTGTACACTTTCTTCTTGATATTCTCGGGCTTGATATGAACGGGCTTGATATCCTCGCCGAGAATCTCGGGCTTGATGAACTCGGGCACTTTCTTCTTGATATTCTCGGGCTTGATATTAACGGGCTCGGGCTTGATGAACTCTGGCTTGATGAACTCGACTGGCTGCTGCATGATGACTTCTTAGTGCGCTGAACCTGCGATGGACGGATTTAGAAACGATCTAAACATCTAATGTCTCACCGCCGCAGTTGACAGTTGTAGCAGTAGACACCACCGTAGACACTTGTAGCAGTTGACACTTGGATGCACCGACACTTGTAGTAGCAGTAGACACTAGTAGGTCCTTCCTCTGCTGCGTTAGGCGACACAATGATCCAGGACTGTCCGTGAGCGGAGGCGTCGGCACCGCCGCTATGAGTCGTCTTTTATCACACAGGAAATAGATTAACCACGTGACGACGTGACATGACGTGGATTACTATTCGGAACAGTTGGCCTACGGTACAGTTAGCCTACGGTACAATTAGCCTACGACACAGTTAGCCTACGAGACAATTAGCCTACGATACAGTTAGCATCCGGTACCTATGGACCAAAAAAATTGTGATACGGAACTTTTGAAAAACACGGTTAGATGACGAAACTTTGTCAAAATTAGCTTTCGCGAAGATTAGTCTACGGAAAAAACCTCCAAAATTGCCCTACGAAACTTTACCCTACGCAACTTTTTCAAAATTAGCCTTCGCCAAGATTAGTCTAAGGAATACCACCTGTTTGCATGCGCCACGTGCCATGTGCCATGGCCAGCACTGTCATCCTACAGCCTGCACAGCCGCCTCACCAGCGCACAGCACAAACACATTC
>JAAGZN010000131.1 GCA_024206165.1 Bacteroidota bacterium | reverse complement strand
CCTGGCCTCCCGAATGCGAATCGGGCGCTCTACCACTGAGCTACATCCCCCAGTTGACCAGAAGGGCTCCACACGTTGGCTGGATCCTTTTTGCCAATAGGCTCCAGTGGCGCAATCGGTTAGCGCACGGTACTTATAGACAGTACAAAGAGTTATGCCGGGGTTGTGAGTTCGAGCCTCACCTGGAGCAACACATTTTATATATTCCCTGTTTGTGACCCAGCTCTTTAAACACCATCAAAAGTGTAATGGGGACGTAGCTCAGATGGTAGAGCGCTCGCTTAGCATGTGAGAGGTAGGGGGATCGATACCCCCCGTCTCCAACAATCTTTTTGATTCATCAGGTCACTCAGCTTTAATTGATGTGATTTGTTTGCACTGACAATTAAGTGCTAAATGTATTTTAACAAACTGGCAAAATTTGCTTGCATCGTCCGGGAATCGAACCCGGGCCGCCCGCGTGGCAGGCGAGCATTCTACCACTGAACCAACGATGCTGGGTTGGTGTATTCAGTGCATTACATTTATACATATTAGCAGTTGTGGCCGAGTGGTTAAGGCGACTGACTCGAAATCAGTTTCCCTCTGGGAGCGTAGGTTCGAATCCTACCAACTGCGTTACTTATTTTCAAGCTACACAACATTACTCTGGACTAATAAAACCAGGAAAATGTCTGTCAAAAACTGTCCATTCCTCGATAGTCTAGTGGTGAGGATCTCCGCCTGTCACGTGGAAGGCCCGGGTTCGATTCCCGGTCGGGGAGAAACTTTTTTCAATTGGATCTTATGTATCACACAAAGAAAGGAATCAGGTCTTAGCAGGAAGCAGCCCGGGTAGCTCAGTCGGTAGAGCGTTAGGCTTTTAACCTAACGGTCCAGGGTTCGAGCCCCTGCTCGGGCGTATGTACAATTT
>JAAGZN010000130.1 GCA_024206165.1 Bacteroidota bacterium | reverse complement strand
ATTTTTTTGGCTGATTTTGAGGGAATTTTTTTTAGGTATTTTATGTGTTTTCTCAGGCTATCATAGCCTAATATTGCTACATAAACAATCCTGAGTGGATCAATAGTTTATTTGGAATCATTTATTTCGGACCAATTTTGACCATAAACCATGGACTAACCATCAGGCTTTTTTCCAATTTTTTGCTGATTTTGAAGGAAAATTTCTTTAGTGATTTTATATGTTTTTTAAGGCTATGATAGCCTAATATTGCTCCATAAAATGAGTGGATCAATAGTTTATTTGGAATCATTTATTTCGGACCAATTTCGACCATAAACCATGGACTAACCATCAGGCTTTTTTCAAATTTAGGGCTTATTTTGAAGGAATCTTTTTTGGGGATTTGATGTGTTTTCTAAGGCTATCATAGCCTAATATTGCTCCATAAACAATCTTGAGTGGATCAGTAGTCTATTTGGAATCATTTATTTCGGACCAATTTCGACCATAAACAATGGACTAACCATCAGGCTTTTTTCAATTTTTTTCCT
>JAAGZN010000129.1 GCA_024206165.1 Bacteroidota bacterium | reverse complement strand
GCTCAAGATGGTTCAGAATTTCAGCGGTGGATAGTAGCTTGGAGTTATCGTTTGTTTGATGAGTCAACTATGTAAATGCAGTTTGCCTGCATATAATGATTTGTTTTGATTGAATTGAATTAAATTAATTAATTTCCGCCCCTTAATTACCTGCCTTCAATAGGTAGGCAATTAAGCGATTAGTTAATTTTTATTTTTTAAAATGCTATTAATTTTTCACCTAATAAATGTTTTAAATTCCATTTCATCGTTGTATCTACTGCTTTTTCTAAACAAATAAAAATTTGATCTTTATAAGATTCTAGTTCTTTTAATGTTGTATTTTTAATTTTTGAATCTATACAAATTAAAAACTCTTTGAATTCATCTTTAACTACAAAAACTTTATTTGTTGTAAAATCATTTATTTGTTCTAGTTTATAATTTAACATAAATCCATTTTTTAAAAGGACTTCATCAAAAATATCTTTTTCATCTGCCATTTGCAAAAACATTGCTTCTTTTTCGATGATATATTGTTTTAATAATTCGATATTTTCTTTTTCTGTTTTTTCGGTATCTGGTGTAAAATCTACACGAGGGAAATTTGATTTTGCAAGGCTGTAGACTTTAAACCCTATTTTTAAATTTTCTTTTTCAATAACTCGTTTATTTCGTTCGATTGTTATATCTGATATTTTTTTATAGCCTGCTTTGTAGGCTTCGCTGTTTTCTGGTGTTAGTTCTGGAAGTTGAACTAGGATAAATTTTCGGTTACTGTCATCTTTTTGGTTTAAGTCCATAACTGCATGAGCGGTTGTGCCGGAACCTGCAAAAAAGTCTAGAATAATATCAGAATCTTGACTTGAACAAGATTCTATTAAAATTTTAATAAGTGAGCTTGGTTTTGGGTATGAAAAAAAACTTTTTCCGCTAAATATTTTTTCTACTTCTATTCCCCCATCACTTTTCATAGACAAAATTGATCGTAATAAAAAAGTATTTACTTGATCAAAATATGTTATTGAACTTGCTTGTATTTTTTCATCTTTACCAAACCATATATTATTACACATAAAACTACCATCACTAAGCTCTATAACATCAGTATATTCCCCATTTTTAATACCAGCAGACTCATTAAAAGTTTCTTTTTTCCAACGCCACCCTCTTTCTGGAATTTTAACGGTTTTTTTAGTCTTTGGATGTTGAACTTCATATCTTGGACCAAATGTGTTAGCATTTGGCCAGCTCATATTTATTTTCCCCCATAATCTATATTCTTTATTTAAAGAATTATATAAAGTTATTCCTCGATCATAATCCTTTTGTTTATAAAATCTCCGTATTTCTTGTTCTGCTTTTAATAGCGGTACTTTATCCTTTTTCAACTTTATAAGAAGTCGTTCAATTTCTTCAAGACCATCTTTATACATTATAAATTCATGCTTTATAGCTATATCTTTCGTATAAATCATAATATATTCATGAATACTACCAATCCCTTTATCATTTTTGGGAATTCTTTTATTCCACGTAATACATTCCACAAAATTCTCCTCACCAAAAATCTCATCGCAAATCTTCCTCAAATGATGCACTTCATTATCATCAATTGAAATAAACATCACACCATCATTTTTTAAAAGCTGTCGTGCAAGCAAAATCCTTGAATACATCAAATTAAGCCAATTAGAATGATACCTTCCACTAGAGTCAGTGTTTGTATCAATTTTCACTCCGTCATTAGTTACACCAATTTTTTCCCAATATGTTTGCTTATCATCATTCCATTTATCAGAATATACAAAATCTTTGCCTGTATTGTACGGAGGATCAATATAAATACATTTTATTCGTTCACGATATGCCGAAAGTAAACATTTTAAACTTTCTAAGTTCTCACCTTCAATAATTAGGTTCCCGTCAGCATTTTTTGGATTAACACTTCTTTTTTCATCATAAACAAAGGTTGCTTGAGACGAAGTAAATGCTGTGCGTTTCGCTTCATTTTTACCAAACCATCTAAACTCAAATTTTTCTGTATCTTTGATAAGTTCTGGATCAATTATTTTTTTTAGCTCATCAATATTTAAATTACCTTCATTTGTAAAAATATCAGGAAATAATTGTTTTAATTTTGCAAGCCGTTCTGCATTTAAGTCTGTAGTTTTCATTAGTTTTTTATCTAATTCAGTCATTATTGCCCCTCATTTTAACTTTTTTTTTGTCTTATCTACGAGTTTTATAGTTTTATCAAAATCATCATCTATTTTAGAATATTTATTTATTTGTTTTTTGTTAAACTTTTCATATTCTTTTTCTGCAACAATTTGTGCTTGTATATGTGAAATTTTCCCTTTATTTTTTAAGATATCTCTATCATTTAAACTTAAAAATCCATGTAGTTTTTCTATCCAATCTTTCATTTTCATAGAGATTCGTCTCATAGCTTGCCCTTCAGCAAAAATTAAATATTGTTCAACTAAATTATTTAATGCCAAAAGTTCCTCTTTATTTAAATAATTTTTAGCAATTGCAATATCAGTGTTTCTTACCTTATCACCACGAAAATTTGTAAGCCCCATATTAGCTTTTTGACTATACGCACGTGTTTTAATTATTTCAGCAGCAGTTTGGCTTGTTATTGCAAAATGCACTTTATTTTGTACCGTCTGAAAAAATTCTATGCTTAAAGTATTAGTTGGATCGTAATCAATACTTGTTGCATAAATATCTGTAATTTTTCTATAAAATCTTTTTTCTGATGTTCGAATATCTTGAATGCGTTTTGTAAGTTCTTCAAAGTAATCAAAAGGTAAGTCTGGGTTTTTTAGTCTTTCATCATCAAGCACAAACCCTTTTATAATATATTCTTGTAAACGCTTTGTTGCCCATTGTCTAAATTTAGTTGCTGTTTGTGATTTTATACGATAACCTACAGAAATTATTGCGTCAAGATTGTAAAATTCGACCTTACGAGAAACTTGTCTATTTCCTTCATTTTGAACTGTCAATAATTCCTTGATAGTTGCATTTTCATCTAATTCTTTTTCATCAAAAATATTTTTAAGATGAAGACTTATGTTTTGTTTTGTTGTATCAAAAAGCTCTGCCATTAATTTTTGAGTAAGCCAAACTGTGCCATTTTCCAAGCGAACATCAATTTTTATATTACCACTTTTTGTTTGATAGATTATGAGTTGCGAGGTTGTTGGTTGCTTAAAATTTGGCATTGGATGACTCCTGCTTAATATTAAATAATTTAGATAAATTATAAATTTTTTCAAATAATTCATCATATGTAATTATTTCAACATCTTTTAAACTATTTCTAAATAAATCAAAAGATTTTTTTTCCCATCGCTTAAGTGACCTAATGTTCCCAATATTAAAATACACTTTGAATTAAAAACTTTTCTATTATTTTCTTCTAAAGTATTTTTTTTCATTAAAAACATTTTTCTTTGATTTAATACTTGATTTATTCCTCCAGTTAACTCTTCATGTATTGAATAAACTGTATTATTATCTGTGTTATTATCTGTGTCATTATTCTTGTTACCTCTATACGGCTTGCCTGTAATCTTAGTTTTCGGTGTTTTTATTTCAATAAATGCAACATTATCAGTATATTTATTTTGATATAAAAAATCAGTATTAACTCCACCTTTATTATTTCCTCTCTTTCCTCCGCAATAAAATTGATCTTTTATAAATATAAATGGTTGCGAAAAAATTTGAGAAATAATCCAAACTTCATCTTTAAACATTGTTTGCCAAAAACTTTCATCACTATTCTCTTTGTTTTTTTTCCATTTTTGTAAAATTTTTGTTAAATTAACAATATTAATTAACGACTCTATATTATTAATTTTTTTTATACCTAATTTTAATAAAGCATTTAAAACAACTTTTTGGTTTGTTGTACTTGCTATGTTATTAAATATTTGGTCAATATTTTCATTATTAATATGACTAATAGAAAATTTATTATCTCCCAGCTGTACCCCATATTTTTTATAAAGGTTTTTTAACTCATCTAAATTTAATAAAAGCTTTAAAATTTCTTCTGATTTTAATTCTAGTTTTATCCACTCATTTTTTTTAATTGACTTAATTTAAAATTAGAATAATCTTCCCACTCATCATTTATTCCTTTTTTTTGAAAAATAAACCAACCTTTAACACTTGCATCTATCTTCTTTTTATTATTAACAATAAGAGGTCTAAACAATAATTTACTTGTTTTTTCTTCTCTTAAAATTATATCAGAAACTTCTAAACTATCTCTTGATGTTGATTTTGTTTTTATTATTTTCACCTTTCCACTCTCCCCTTAAAAACATCATACTCTTTCACCGGTGCAACATAATCAACCCTAGCCTCAACACCCAAAGCCTTAAAATGTTTTATTGCACATTTAATCTTATAAATCTCACTTTCTGTTAACGCTTTCTTATCTTTTAAATCATTTGTCCCTTTAGTTTCAATCACAAAATAAAATTCTTCTTCACTGTCTTCTCTAATTTTACGCTTTTTTAAAATCACCCCAAAATCAGGACTATAATTGCCAATCGGAGTTTTAATCTTATAAAAATCAGGCAACTTTAAAAAACAAACAACATCTGCATCATCATCCGCTTTTTTTGCAAAATTTTGTTCAATTTCACTGTCATAAACAATATAATTATAAATTCCTTTATTCGGTGTTGCTTGTACTCGTTCAGTGTTTTTTGTAATATATTGTTCAAATTTCTCTATTTCAAACATTTCATCAGTAAGACTATAGTTTACAGCTCTAAGCATTTCATCAAGTTCAATATTTCTCATTTTATTAATAGCTTCTTGTAAAAATCTAGGTGGATTTTTAATTATTTGGGAATGATTTGTTAAATTTTTAAAAATTTCAAAAACTGCAGGATATGCTAACGCCGTATTTTCACTAATTTCTTCTATTAAATCAATTGCAGAAAAATTTGTCTTAAGTTTCCGAGTTTCTTTTCCTAAATGCTGATTTTCTATTTCCTGTTCTGTTATATTTTGTATTCTATTTAAACTAATTTCTGCTATATGTTCTGAAATTTCAATTTTATTTAAAGCTTTTATTGAATTTTCGATAATTTTTTTCTCATCAAAGGAAACTAAATAATCAGTTTTTTTAGCCAATTTTTTCCAAAATTTTTTAAACGATTCACTTTTAAAAAGTTCATCATTTCTTGAAATAAGTTTTTTACTTAAATTTTTGCCTTTATGATTATTTCTTGTTTCTGCTCCTGCTTGAATTGTTCCATAAACTTCTTTTATTTCCGATTGATATTGCGATACAAAAGTCTCATAAGTTTCATTCGGAACAACTGTTAATAAGTTTATTTCTTTACCTTCAGGAGTATCTAACAAATCATAAACACGGCTACCTTTTTGATTAACACAAATTCTTAAACCTCTTCCTATTTCTTGTCGTTTTTTTATTTCACTATAACTTTGATTTAAAGTTGCAATATTAAAAACATTCGGATTATCCCAACCAACACCAAGTGCAGAATGTGAAAATATAAATTCAACTGAATTATCCAAAGACAATAATTCTTCTTTATTTTTCAAAATCAAATCATACAGCTCTTTATTATTTCTCATTGATTGTTCTTTATCTGTATAATCACCTTTTCTTGTTTGAGCAAAATAATAACCCTGTACATTTTTTATTTTAGCATTACTAGCCTTTTGTTTATAAAACAATGTATAAACTTTTTGATATTGTTCTCTAAATGCTTTTTTTATAATTCCGTCTGAATTAATATAACTAGCAACTTTATCAATAAAAATTAAGGATAAACATTTAATTCCTTGTTTATTTAACTGTTCCTTTTTTCTAAAATGGGAGTCAATTAACCAATATAGTTGTTCACTAAAAATAGCTGAATAATCTTTTGCTTGATCACCTTCATAAATAACTGCACCATTTTTAAATTTCACAAATCCTTTTCCTCTAATAGGTTTTGCTATTTGATCAATTATATAATTTTGGTATATTACATTATTGGTAATTTCAGAAAGATTTATATTTTTAGAAAGTTTTTTAGTATTTTTAAAGTTAAAACCTGCTTGCGTATTATACCAAGCTTTTAAAAGAGCAGTCGGCTCACCTTTTCCTAAATCAATTCCAGTAAGTTCTATTTTCATTGAAGCTTCATCATTTTTTTCTGAGACTGTTAAAAGTTCTATTTTTTTAACCAAGCCATCTTTATAACTTTCAAAAGGTGTTAGTCTATAAATAAGGTTTTTAATAACTTTATGAGTAGCAGAATAACGAATTTTAAAAAGCGGATTTAATAATTGAATTCTTCCAGTAGCATTTTCTGTATCCATTCCTTCTTGTGGTTCATCCATAAATATAATTGGATTAGTTTTTGCGATTGCTTCAATATAAGGAATTGTAGAAAATAAATCTTCACGCTGTTTCTGATTAAGAATACGGTCATTTGAATTAAAAGATTGTAATGTCATAACCATAATTTGAGGATGTTGTTCTTCTATAAAATGCCTAACTTTTGATAACTTTTTACTATCATATTCAAAACAATTAGGTTTAATATTATAAATATTTTCCAATTGTTTTTCAAAAATTTCAAATGTTTTTAAAACGCCTTCTTTAATTGCGACTGAAGGCACTAAAATAATAAATTTTGTAAAACCATAATTTTTAAAAAGTTCAAATATTGTTTTTATATAAACAAGAGTTTTTCCTGTTCCTGTTTCCATTTCTACACAAATATTGTTATCATCACAAAGTTTTGCAGTTTTTTCTAGAAGGTTATTCTCTTTAACAATATTCTTTAAATTATCCATTAATTCACTTGGTGTTAAAGATAAAATATTAGATCTAATACTGTATCTAAAAGCATTATCAAAAGTATTTCGTGTTTGTCCCTTAAATATTGATACAATTGAATTTATTGCTTTTTGCTGATATTCTAATTGTTCTAATTTTAATTGCATTTATATCCTCAAATGATCTTTCCCCCAAATGGTGGACACCAAATTTTATAAACTGTTAGCTAGCATCTCAAATTCAATCGGCGTTTTATAGCCAATTCCTGAATGCAGTCTCATTTGATTATAAGTTATTTCAATATATTCAAATATACTTTTTTTAGCTTCTTCTCTAGTCTCATAGTTTTCCCAATAAACTTCTTCTGTTTTTAACGTATGAAAAAATGATTCCATCATCGCATTATCATAGGGGTTACCACGACCACTCATACTTTGAATGAAACCATATTCTTTACATAAATCTCGATAAGAATAGCTAGCATACTGCTTCCCTTGATCTAAATGTAAAATAATTCCACCTCTAACTTGTTGACGGTTAACTGCGTGTAGTAGTGCATTTTTCACTAATTCTTTTGTTTGTCTTTTAGACATGCTCCAGCCAACAATTTTACGCGTATAAGCGTCTAGAACCACAGCTAAATATAACCAGCCTTCTTTTGTCTTAATATAACTTATATCGCTCAAATATAGTTTAGGCGCAGCTTCAGAAAAATCCTGCTTTATTAAGTTCGGTTCTACGGGATAATTATGTTTAGTATTTTTAGATACTTTAAACCTTCGTTTTGTTTTTGCCATAATACCATTAATTTTCATAAGTCTTTCAACTCTTTTATGGTTAAAAAATGAGTTCTCTCGTTTCAATACCGCCATAATTCTTCGACTGCCATAAATCCTGTTGCTTCTTAAATAAATTTCTCGAATCCTAACTAACAGATCCTCATTTTCTTGATTTCTTTTAGTTTTTGCTTTACTCTGCCATTTATAAAAACCACTCTTGGAAACTTTTAAAATTTGGCACATCTTCAGAACAGAAAATACAGAGTGATGAGTTTTAATAAACGTGTATTTGTGTTCTAATTTTTGCTGAAGATGGCCATCGCTTTTTTTAAGATGTCACGCTCCATTTTGACACCTTTAAGTTCTTTTCTTAGCCGAGTGATTTCATTGTCAGTAATAATATTTCCATTATCATCAACTTCTGATTTTTTTAACCAAGCGTAAAATGTACTTGGCAATACACCTAAATCTTTGGCAATCTCTGCTTTAGATTTTGTGCTTGTTTTCGCGAGCTTAATCGCTTCTCTTTTGAATTCTTCATCATAGATTCTATTTGTTCTCATTTTGACTTCTCCCTTTTAGTTTTCCTAGTTTCATTTCTACATTAAAATATGTCCACTAAATGGGGGAAAGATCAAAACTTTAATTATATTGTAATGTTTTTATTATTTTCTAATTATGATGAGCTTAATTATAGCAAAACATCATAATCAAGATAGAAAAATGCTTTTAATTTTTTAATTTAAATTTTATCTAATTTTTTTATTTTGATTAGTTTTAATGTGCCATTAGTTTCCGATACACCTAAAATTTCTTTTTGGTTGTAAGAGAAGTTTTGTAGTTTTTCCCAAATAGTTTTGATTTTTTCCTCGTACATTAATTGTAAAATCTCAGTTTAGTCTATGATTGCGTATTGCTTCATCTTGTTTATCCTTTTTCTTTTTATTTGTAAAAAACTTTTTTTTCAACATTAGTTATACTTTGTCTTTGAAAAAAATTAATTAATAAACCTTATTTTTGTATTTGCATTTATATTGGTTAGTTGATTGGGCGGAAATTAATTAATTTAATTCAATTCAATCAAAACAAATCATTATATGCAGGCAAACTGCATTTACATAGTTGACTCATCAAACAAACGATAACTCCAAGCTACTATCCACCGCTGAAATTCTGAACCATCTTGAGC
>JAAGZN010000128.1 GCA_024206165.1 Bacteroidota bacterium | reverse complement strand
CTTGTAAGCTATGTCGTGAACCTTCTCAAACGGAGTATAAAAACCCAAAGTTGCATTTGCAACCTAACCCTTGCTATCAATTCACCTAAACCTTGCAGTTCATGGTTTGTGGGTTCTAACCTAACCTAACCCAAAATAAGGTATTGGTGGCATAGTGTCTTAGTGACATTGTGTCCAAATGAGTTTTGCCCAAAGGACCGTTTGTCCAAATGAGTTTTGCCCAAAGGACCTTTTGTCCAAAGGACCTTTTGTCCAAAGGACCTTTTGTCCAAAGGACCATTTCTGCAAAGGACCTTTTGTCCAAACAAGTTTTGTCCAAAGGACCGTTTGTCCAAACAAGTTTTGCCTTAACGATCTTTGCCCAAAGGACCTTTTTTCCAAACGAATTTGGCCAAACAATTTTTTCCCAGCCGATTTTTGCCCATATGAACCTGCGCCGCCTCCTCCCGGCACACCCGGGTGAAATCAGACATCCTGCAGCTGCGCAGCCAATCTGAAACGAGAACATTGAAGCGTACTTATATCTAGCAAGGTGTTGAGAGCTGGTCACTGCAGTCACTGTCGTCCACACTCATGCCATGCACTAGGGAGCGGCAGCCCAGCTCCTCGGTCGCCCCCCCCCACAGTGGGCCAGCATGTGATACAAATCAAAAATACCAAAATCGCCAATATTGGGTCTGAAGAGCTGAAATTTTGCACAGTATGTGGCAACTATGCGGCAGAACAGAAAATGGAGGAAAAACTGAGCTAGCAGGTTGTCCGGCACCTGCAGGGTGGAGGGTGGGGCAGTCCATCACCTCATGGTCCGGCCAGTTGGTCAGGTGCAGCTGGTGGACGGTGTGGACCACAGGCGCATCACCGTCCTCCGGCTCCACTGTCACCTCTATCTTCCGCCGGAAGAGCTTAGGGTGGACCTCCTCCTCCTCCGCGGTGAAGAGGCTGATGTCGTCGTAGTGGAGCATCTGGCCGTGGGGCGGCCAGTACTGGCAGCACTTGGCCCGCCCCTTCTCCACCGTGTTGGTGAGCATGACCAGGTGGCGCGCCTGGTGCACCAGCATCACCTCCGCCGCGGCGGCCGCCAGCTCGAGGCCCAGGGCTTCTCTTCCGTAGTCTTCCTACTTGCCAACTCAACTTCGGCGTTTCTTTTCATGTCCTCAGTTTCGTTTCTCAGCAACTTGTTTACACCTTCAGCTTCTTTCTTGAATTCTTCCAATTCTTTCTCCAGCTGATTAAATTGAACAACTTTCTTTTCGACGGCACACTTCTCCGCTACCAGGCTGCTCCTAAGGTCCTTACTCACGACCAAATCAGCCGTGCAGGTTTTGACCTTGTCCCTGGCCTCCTTCAGCTGCCTCTCGGCCACCACCTCCTTGCCCTTGAGCTCCCTGGCGGCCTCCCTCAGCAGCGCCACTTTCCTCCGCTTCTTTCTTCATAGATATCTTCTCTTTGGCGGCTTCTTTCTTGAAATCTTTGAACTCCCTTTCCAGCAGGCTAAATTCAACATTGGTATTTTCAATGGTTTGTTGCAGGTTCTCCTTCTCAGCCATAAGGCATTTGGTTTCATCGCAGTGAATAGCCAGGTTGTCCTCGAAGCGCTTCTCCTGCTTGGCGAACCGGGCCGCCTGGTGCTGGGCCGCCTCCAGCTGTCCAGTCACCGCCTGCAGCTCACCCTCCAGCTGCTCCAGCCGGGCGGCGGCCCTCCCCTCGGCCGCCTCGGCCCGCCGCACCTCCGCCTCGGCCGCGCCCCGTCCGCCCGCAGCCTCCCGAGGCTAGCCTTGGCAATATCTAGCTCCGCCTTCGCCTGGTCGCCGGAGGCCTTTATCGCCTCCGCCTCGCTCGCCGCGGTGTCCAGCCCACCCCGCACCTGCTCCAGCTGCTCCTCCAGCCCGGCGACCTCTTGCCAGGCGGCCTCGCCCTCCAGCCTCTGCTCCGCCAGTTGCTCCTCCAGCCGGCACTTCTCGGCGGACAGTTTCCGGTGCTCCTCCTCCTGCTGTGCGATGCGGTCCCCACCTGCCCCAGGTCCAGGCCATCGTCCACCCCGTGCCCCTGGCCCTGGCCCAGCCCCTCTGTGCTTGAGATAGTCTTGGCCTTGGCCTTCTCACACAGCATGTCGACCTCGTCGTCAGAGACCTCGGCGTCATCC
Source organism: Bacteroidota bacterium (assembly GCA_024206165.1). GTDB lineage: Bacteria > Bacteroidota > Bacteroidia > Cytophagales > Amoebophilaceae > JAAGZN01. The sequence goes on along the minus strand of JAAGZN010000128.1, from coordinate 1,358 downwards.
TCCTCGCAGCAGCTGGCGGTATTTACAGCCGGTTGTGCTCCTGCACCAGCTCGATGTGCTCGCTGCACCGGTCCTCCATGGTGTAGCAGTCGGCGTGGGCGGCCACCAGGTGGTGCTGGCTCCAGAGGAACATAGCCTGTGCCGCCTCCCAGTTGGCCACTGGCACCGCCGTCACCTCGGCCAGCTCGTCGCCGAGATATAGGCCGCCGCCTCATCCTACGCCGCCCCCACCAACACACTGCTGCGCTCCAGCAGTATGAGGCCGTACTTGACACAGCAGCGGACCACCGTCCCCCGTCACTGGCCGTGCTTCCGGGTGCAGGTCCCGAGTTGGGGGGCTCACCTTGCAAAGGGAGGGTGAGGAGGATGGTGAGGAGGATGGTGAAGCGGATGGTGAAGAGGACGGTGAGGAGGATGGTGAGGAGGAGGGTGGGGATGGTGAGGAGGATGGTGAGGAGGATGATGAGGAGGATGGTGATAATGCCGACCTTGAAGGTGTGGATCCTGTCCACCCGCAGGCAGTAGTGCTTCTTCCAGTATTCGTTGCCAAGAAACCTGCTGAAGTCCTCCACCTCCCTGCCCCCCTCCGCCTCCCGGACCTGGCGTCCTGCCTCGACGGCCGGCCCTCCCTGGCCCCGCCCAGCCGATGTCCACCACCGTCCGGCTTAACAGCATCTCGTACAGCTCGGCCCTCGCCCTGTTGCAGCGCTGCATCAGGCTCCTGAGGTCCAGCTCCTTGGGAACGTCACCCTTCTCCCACCCGGCCATGGAGGGGCTAGGCAGCCGGAGGTCTCTGCAATATTTACAGTCCGTCAGAGGTCCCGCCTGATATAGCGGCCATTTTGTCTGGCTGTTGTGACGGTTGTGAAGACGACAGTGACGACTTTTTTGCCCAGGTTGAGAAGAATATTTCAACGCCAATAATTCTAATAAAAGGGGGGCGCAGCTCAACTCAATTTTTTTTTATTTATTCGTAAAATAATAATTGACGAATAAAAAAAATATTCCTGAGTTGAGCTGCGCCCCCCAAATATTTTTTTTATTCAAAATATGTCTCTTCTGGGACAAATATCCAATAATAACTTACAATTGTTGGTCTTAGAGTACATTGTGAAGTATACTTATGGCCTACACTTCATTACAAGGCAAAATAAACTGTTTAACACCACTTCCAATCTATATACTGGACCGGTCCCCCACTAACCTACTGTGCACTGCACTGCACTGCACTGCATTTCTCTCCGACCCGGCGGGCAAAAGCCGACTCTTGATCCCCAGTAGCGGGGCTTGTTGTGTGGGTCTGGAGTCGATCGGGTTGTATTGCACTGCACTGCACGGCACTGAACTACATTGCACTG
>JAAGZN010000127.1 GCA_024206165.1 Bacteroidota bacterium | reverse complement strand
TTTACCACTAAGTGCTTCTAGCACAATATTAAATTTGTCTTGAGAGGAGTAATTATTTTTCATTTTTTAAAAGGACCTCCATTAATTTAAGTGATTTTATTATATTAATATTCTCACTTTTTATAAATTTCTTAATGGGGGACAGTATAAGATATTGCTAGTGCCGGGAAATAACTCGAATACTCGTTCTGACATTGCGGCTAAAAATGCTGTTCCACCTGTAAAATGTGAATAATTTAATAAGAGTTCTCTATGATCACTATGATTTGAATCTGCAGAAATCAATAAGTTTTCTGGTTTCTTTTTTTCTTTTGATATAGTATTTATTATTTTTTTATAAATATTTGTATTATAAATAAGTTCCATTTGATCTAGTTTAAAATCTAGCGTATTTCCATTTAGAAGAGAAGACATAAGTTCGAATAAAATAGGTAGGTCATGAATAATTTTATCATGAACAGAATTATATGTATCATTAGGACTTATATCAGTCAGTAAGGTGCCAGATGCAAAAATTTCACCTATGTACTCAAATATCTCATTATAAATAATATCTGGAAAAGGACTAGTGACATAAGGTTTATCTTCTATTTTTTTCAAAACTTCTTCTGGGCTTAACTCATCTAACATATCTAATAAATATTTTTTTGCAATCAGGATTAAAAGTATTATATCCAGAGAAAAGTTATAAAGATTCTCATCTTTTGTTTTGAAGAGCAAATTATACCCTAGTAATATTATACTGTACCCCATTAAGAAATTTATAAAAAGTGAGAATATTAATATAATAAAATCACTTAAATTAATGGAGGTCCTTTTAAAAAATGAAAAATAATTACTCCTCTCAAGACAAATTTAATATTGTGCTAGAAGCACTTA
>JAAGZN010000126.1 GCA_024206165.1 Bacteroidota bacterium | reverse complement strand
CCACTCCAAGCCAGCCATTTGTACAGAATTTGATGCGTAAATTGAAACGCATTTTCCAAATTGGAAATTGGAAATACGCATTTTCCAAATTGGAAATTTTCCAAATTGGAAATGCGCATTTTTTTTTTATCTACAGCTTTTTGTCATGTCACAACTTCACCTCTGTATGGTCAGGAAAAACAACTCGCCCAAGATGAAAACCTGACACTGTACAGTTAGATTTGCGTAATTGGCAGTCTACAGTGCAGTTCAATTTGCGTAAAGCAGCCCTGCAGTGTAAAAAACGGCCGTATGAAATCTGTAGTGAAGAAGGAGGGAAGATTGGTGTTAACAAACTGACCTAGCAAAATGTCTATGCCTCTATTTGTGCGCTGCTACTTCGCGGGAAGATTTACCAACACAAGTGGCCACTGTGTCAAGCTTTACGGGTAGAAATTCCACTCTAAATAGATTTAGGAGTCAGATGTGCACCAACACTTGTTCCCCAGATTTATGATGAGTTCGCGTTTTTGAAATATTTTGGGTTTAATAGTTTTGCGATTTTGTATTTGTTTTTGTATTTGAGGTCATGTAGTGACCCTTTTGGACTGTAAACAGCCTATTGGATTTAGTTTTTTGCGTTTTGTAGTAGTTTATGTGGCCAAGAAAAATTCACGAAGTGATCCGTTTTTCTAGGGATATGGACGGATGGAGCAAAATATAAGAAAGCCATTTTGTATGATAAAATACTCCATTTCGCCAGGACGACTATGCAGCAAAACATGGCATGGCAATTTCAATTGAAATTTAAATGGAAATGGAACAGTGCATTTAAAATGACATTATCATGGAAGGAAAAGTGCTGCTCATGCGTTTTGCTACACTGTTAAGTGTAAATTGGGAACTTAGGAAATATCTACAGCAATTCACACCACAGGTCGTTCAAACTGGACTTCTCACTGTTTTTAGTTCTGTCAACTTCACTGATAGCGTACAGTGGGCCTGAGAGAACGGCGAGGGCCCGGGGCAGCCATAGCAGGGCCATTACGCTCGGCGACATGGTCTGTGGTATCACCAGGTTGCTTCTGGGGGCCCAGGGGGGCCAGGGCGGCCTGTACGGCGGCCGGGCCGATGACAGCATCTGCTGCCTCCGTGGGCGCCTCTGTAGACGCAGACACCATTGTAGGCACCTCTGCCACCTCCTCATCGGTCGGTGGCACATCAGGGATGTTGAATCTTTTGTCATCTGTGCTGACAAATATGTCAGCCAGGAGCTCCACTGTGAGAAGCCACTCCACTGGGAGAAGCTGTTCTG
>JAAGZN010000125.1 GCA_024206165.1 Bacteroidota bacterium | reverse complement strand
TTTTAAGTAATGGAGCAAATGCTCCTTCTTTTCCAAATAAGGATTTACCTTGTTTGAATTGTTTTAATGCTTTATTTCTTAAGTCATTGTAGTTTGTATTTTCCATTATCTATCTAAGTTTAATTTGTATTTTTTAAATGATGCGGATTATTGATAACTTTTAATTATTTTAATTTTTAATTGCTAAAAGTTAACAACATTCCACATCTAATATTAATATTATTATAAAAATAAAAAATTAATTTCATTTCGCTTAGACAGACTTGCGTTTACAGACCCAAATTAATTTAATTACTTCATCATCATCTATTTTGAAATTCTTTGAAAAACTTTTTATTATTTGTAACAGATTGCTTTTAAGTGAAGGCATCTTATTATAACTAATCATTCCCAATTTCTTAATTTTTTCCTTTTCGGGAATTCTTATATTAAAAACAGATCTTGAATTTTTTAATATTTTAAAATTTGGTTTGCAATCATTTCTATGTTTAGATTTCCAATCGATTTTTTGACATTTTTTCGAACAATAATATACTTCTCTACATCTTTTACATTTCTTAATGAGATTTTTATTACCATTCTTTTTGCATTGATAACAAGTTTTATTGTTAGAATTACTATTTAATTTGAGTTTCTTTAATGAACAACAACAAAAACAACTAATGATAAAAAGTATCTTTAGCTGTTTTAAATATTTCATAAGTCAATACATTATTAATTAAAAATCAATTTAAACAATTTTTAAAGCATTTTTAGAAAGTCCATAGTTTATAATATTTTTAATAAAATCTAAAGGTTTATAACCAAATAAAGCAGCTTGATGAAAAATACATGTTGCTGGAGTCATTGCAGGCAAAGTATTTATTTCAATAATTATTACTTCTATCCTATCATTAAAGATTCGGACAAATGCATCAATTCTGGCATATCCTTCTATTTTTAATAACTTAGCTACTTTTAATATTTCATTCTTTACTTCATTCGAAATAAAATTATTTTGATCTTCGGATTGACTAAAACGAGCAGGAGTAATATTTTCTCCTTCTCCCGCAAGAAACTTTTCTTCTAACGATAGTATTTTATCTTTAGAAATTGATTCTGATGGTTCGAATATATTATATTTAATCTCATTACTTTTTTCATCAAATTCTGTATTTAAGCCAACAGTAATTTCTAAAAAATGATCAGCATGATTTTTTGATATAAATTCTTCAATCAATACTTCTTGTTTATTGGGAAATTCTGAATCTGATTTCAAATCAAAGGAATCTAAAATATCTTTTGATATAATATTATTATCTCTTAAAATAGCATCTATATATAATTCCAAATTTTTTCTATCATTCAATTTTAATACTGCAGAACTACAACCTTCATCCAAGGGTTTTCCAATCATAGGATATTTTAATTCTCTTTCTAATTCATTAATTATATCATTTCTATTTTCTGACCAATTTTCTTTTGTTATCAATTTTTGCTTGGCTATCTTAATTCCATGACTATTCAAAAATTGATTAGTTTTATACTTATCCATAGTTAAATTGCAAGCATCTATATTTGAACCATTATAGGGAACATCTTCTTTTTCCAAAATCTTCTGCATTTCTCCATCTTCTCCTGGTCTTCCATGTAATGCAATAAATGCAAAATCTATATATTCTTTTAAGCTTTTATATTTAACTTCTTTAATATCAAAATTTATAGAATCATTATAATCTTTAACTATATCATTTGTCTCCTTTCTTACAAAAGTTAAAATTTCGTTATCAATATTATTAGATAAATTTAAAAGTTTATCATGAATATCATCTGCATTATCTTTTAATAAAATATTTATTGGCAAGATAAACAATCTATGATTTTCTTTATTGCCAGATAAAAATATAGGAATTGGCTCAAACTCTTTTGAAGAAGCTAACTTATCATAAATATTTCTACCACTTTCTAAAGATATATGTCTTTCAGAAGAAAATCCTCCTAACAATACCCCTACTCTACTTTTTATATTTTTATGATTTTCTTTGTTCTTAAAGTTAAAAGTTAAAATATTTTGATTTATAGATATAAAATTATTTTTCTTTTGTAGAAATTTATCAATCGATTTTTTAATAATAAAAGTAAGAAATTGTGTTGGCGTAAACCCTATCTCAGCAGATTGATGAAATAAAAATGAAGAAGGATTCATACCTGAGCTTGTATTTGGATCATTTAAATAAATCTTTTCATCTTTAGTAAAAAACCCATCTATACGAGCATAAATATTACAATTAAGATCTTTATACAATTGTTCACAAGAACTTTTTATTTTTAAAAATTGATTTAAATTAATGTTTATTGGTGTTATTTTATTTGCAATTCCTGGTAAATATTTTGCTCGATAATCGAAAATGTTATTTTTAAGATTCAATTCTGTGGGGGGAAGAGCTACGGGATTACCTTCATCATCTTCAATTACTATACAAGAAAATTCTTTTCCTATTAAATATTTCTCAATTATAACTTTTTGTTCATGACAAAAACTTTCTAATAATAAACTATTTTCATTATCACCATTCAAAGAAAAATAGTTATTTAAAAAATCAAGAACTTCTTCAGCTGAATATATTACCTTATTTTTAATAAGAATTGGCAAACCTAAACCATATCTAATATCAACAATTTTGTTTTTAATGAAATTATCTTTTGCTTCATTTGATAAGGATTTCCAATATGATTTATTAATTTCTTTGATAAAGAAACACTTATTAATATTATTTTCAAAAGTTTCAAATGATTCTACCATAGTAACTCCGATAGAAGATCCTTGTTTACAACTCTTGCAAATAAATTGGGATCCAAATTTAGATTTTAATTTTTCATATAATAACTTTTTATCTAAATCTTTATTTATCCATTGATTAAAAGTTATAGTTTCTGATTCAAGATAATGATATTGTCTAAGATTAGCTTTATTCAAATTTGCTTCATTAATTGAGGAATTTATATATTTTCTTTGAATTTCTTTATCTATGTTTAAAGCACTTCCTAAGATACCTGTTCCAGAATAAGGAATATTATACCATTCCATAATACCTTGAATAGTACCATCTTCACCATAATTACCATGCAATGTTAAGAATGCAAAATCAAAATGTTTACTAAATTCATGAGGATAAATTTGTTTCCCAATTTTTCTAATTAATTGGTCATATTCATTTTTGGGAAGTTTATTTAATGATTCAATATATAGACTAAAGTCACCTTTTATATATTCTTTAGGAGGATAGAAATCTCTAATAGTTCCTTTATAAAGATACTGCCAGTTTAAAATAATAAAATTATTAAAGCTATCTACAAAAATTGGAATAGGCTCAAATAACGATTTATCAAGTCTATCATAAATTGTTCTACCTCCAACAAATGATATTTCTCTTTCTCTTGAACTCCCTCCAAAAAATATTCCAACTTTAATCATTTGATATTTATGTATTTATTTGTATATTTGGATCCTTTGAATATAATTAATTTAATATGAAAACAAAAATATATTTAATATTAATTTGTATATATCTTACATTTACAATTTCGTGCAAAAATTTAAATGATAATCAGAAAACAAATCAAAAAAATATAAATAATAATGAATTAAATGATGCTGATGAGGATCAAAATCAAAATACTGATATGTTGATTGATTCATCTGAAGAAGATCAAAAGTCTTCGAATAATCAATCTAATAATTCTGAAGATAATGGTAATTCTTTAAATTCTATAACCAATAATAATAATGAATCTGATTTAAATGATAATAATTCAAATAATAAAAAAGGATCTATAAATTATACCCCTTATTCTAAGAGCATCGAATATTCAGATAATTTTCACTCCGGATTATACTCAACTACAATGAGTTATAAAAATTTGAATGAACTGGCAAAAAAAATATATAAATCTGTTATCGAAATAGCACATCTAATTGATGATTCTTCATATGTAAAAATAAAATTTAATAAAAACAATTATGAACTCAAATTTAAAAATGTTAAAAATAAAAAGGAAGAACTAGAACACTTTTTGGTCCATACATTTAAATTATCGCCTGTATTATCTTTTCCATCTGATATTAAACCAATTAATGAAATAAAATTTTGGCTTTCAATTAAAGATAAATCAAATGACGATTTTGAGGTATTGTTATCTTTAGTTAATAAGACAAATGAAGTTATTAATGTTAATGATTTAAAAGTTTATTTAGAAGGCGATATAAGCACATATAAGGATAATATTCAAAAACCTGAACTTAATGCTATCAAATATGACTATTTGGAAATTTTTGATTTAGATCGCGATTATAGAAGAGTATATAAAAATCTTAAAAGAAAAAGAGTATTAACTTCCAATGAATCGAATGAAATTAGTTCTAAATGGGTTAATCCAGAACAAGTTTTTAAAATTAAAGAACAATTAAGAATTAATTTATTAGGTAAAAATACTGCTGATAGTTTAAAGAATAAATTATTTAAAATAGTTCTTGAATATAAAGGAAAGAAATATAAACAAAATCTATTTTTTAAAGATTTTACTTCTCCTAATAAAGTCAAAATTAAAATTAGTGGTTATTCAGCAGAATTTGGTTCCATATCAAAAAGATGTGATATATATGATATTTTAAAAAGTTTAAATAATATTATAAATCGATTTAATAGTTATAAGAAAACATCAAAATTTGTTATTGAATATGAAAATCGAAAACATGAATTTTATTTTAAAAACAAAACAAAAACTGAGTTTATAACTTTTTTATCAAATATTTTAAAGATATCTAATAAAGTATTTCAACAGTTAAATTAATAATTAAAATCTGGTTTTAAGTCCCCCTTAAAAAGTAATTTCATATTCCTAAATAATTTTCTTATATTTGCATATTAATTTAAATTTTTTAAAATGAGAACAAAATTCAATAACATAGTATTTATCATATCGTTAATGATAGCTTTTTCATGCGGAGATAGGCCAAATGATTCGCAAGATTCTAAAAATACTGATATAACAAATTCTTCACAAAATAATAATGATGAATCAAGTAATGATGAAAAGCAAAGTGTTAAAAAACCTAATTCTAAAAATGATAATGATAAAGAAACTAATGATAATAATAATAATGATTTAAATAATCCTCAAAATAAAAATAATGAAGAACCAAATTCTGAAAATGATAATGTGATAGATAATAATCAAAAACAAAATAATGAAATAAATAAAAATTCTTCAGGAAATATTATAGATGATGTAAATTTAAAAAGTTTAATGGATAATTCAAATGATTATTTTAAACTACAAAATTATGAAATTATACAATCAGGAAATTCAGTAATTTTACATCTAAAATCAAAATTTGAAATTGATAGACACAACGGTTATTCTTATTTAAATCAAGTAGATAAATCAACTATCAATGAAAATACTCAACCAGTTATTATAAAAGCAAAATATAGTCATGGAAAAGATAATTATAAAAATATTGAAGTTTTATATCATACACAAAATGGAATTCAAAAAGGGAATGCTAAAGATATTATAATTTCTAGTACTTTTAAAAATGGATTTAAAAACTGGATTTGGAATTCTAATAGACATAATCCTCCAATACATGAAAAACAAGGATTGAAACCGAATTGTTGTGGAAAGACTAGTCATAATCCAGGAGTCTTTTTTCATGAATTGAAGACAATAATTAAAGAAGATGTTAAAATATATTTGATTTCTCAAGGATATGAAAGAGTATTGAAATTTATTTATGATGATTTTAAGGCTGGGATCAAAGATAAAAATATTATTATCATTACTGCGGGTACAGATTGCATTTTAAATTTATCAAAGAAAGCTTTTGAAAAAAATGTAAAATATGCAGCTCTAATACATAGTACTTGTTAAATTAGTGATATAGAATTATAGTTTTTGAGGAAACAAATTGGTCTTTAATTATATTTATTCATTGTATTAACTAAGCCATTAAAAACAAAAGAAAGAGATATCTCAACAGATTTATTTATAATAAAAGGAATTTCTTTTTGTTCTTGACTGTTAAATTTTCCTAAAACATAAAGGTCTTGTTTTCCTTTAGTAAAAGAATTTCCAATGCCTATTTTTAGTCGATTATAAGTTTGGGTATTTAAATGTTCTTCAATGCTCTTTAATCCATTATGACCAGAAGAAGATCCTTTTGCACGTAATCTCAATTTACCCAAAGGAAGACTTATATCATCAGTAATAATTAATATGTTGCTTAAAGGAATATTTAGTTTTTCTCTCCAATATTTAACTGCCCTCCCACTATTATTCATATATGTTGTAGGCTTTATCAAATAGACTTGTTTTCCTTTATATTTATAATTGGAATATATAACTAAACGTTCTATTGCTTCTTCAAGATTGTTATCTTTAATTATAGCATCTATAGTTTCAAATCCTATATTATGTCTTGTACCCTCATATTCTCCTCCTATATTACCTAAACCTACTATTAAAAATTTCATTGAAATCAGCTTAAACAAATAATATAATTATTATAAAATAGAGCTCTTACCATAATATAAACATAAAATTAGCAAAGATGTTATTTATGATATTTAAATATTATTAGAATTAATAAAGTATCTAGGTCTATTTTTGTTTATCATTATCATTTCCATTAGCACTTTGTTCAACAGGTTCTTCAGAAGAAGCAGCTGTTTGTTTACTTTTAAGAGCTCTTGGAACAACTACTTGAGCAACAGGAATCTGCTTAGGCATAAGTATTTCATAATTTTCGATCTTGATGTCTTTAATTTTGGCTGTATTTCCTAATTCTAAAGTTGAAACATCTACAGGTATTTTAGACGGTATATTTTCAGGCAACCCTTTAACACGTAATTTTCTAATACTTTTAGTTAATAATCCTCCTTTTATAATACCAGGAGATTCTCCTCTAAATACTATAGGAATCATCATTTTAATTTCTTTATCATCAGAGATTTCTAAAAAGTCTATATGCAAAACAAGTTCACTAACTGGATGAAATTGTATATCTTGAAGGATTGTCTTATATGTTTTATTACCAATTTCTAAATTTATAAAATAAACATTTGGAGTATAAACAAGATCTTTTAAATAAGCCATAGGTATATAAAAATGCAACTTTTCTTTACCTCCATACATAACACAAGGAACTTTAGCCTCCAAACGTAATCTTTTAGATAGTTGTTTTCCTATTTCTTTTCTTTCGTATCCTTTTATATCTATATTTTCCATTTTAATTATTTATGATAAAACAGCTTAACATAAGCAGATTAATTAGACTTATAGTACAAACTATAATTTCTATCTCTATACTTTAATATAATTTTTTATATTTTGTGAATGTAATCGATATATCTCTAAAATATTTTATATCTGCTATCTCAAATTATTACACAAATATAACTCAAATAACTGAGATTATATAATATTAGTTAAAAAATTGATTTTTTTTTCTAATGAATTTCAATTTTATATCTTACTCTGAAATTACCAGCCTTAAATTTAATTTTTACAAACTTTCTTTTGTGAAGATAATTAGTTAAAATTACTGTTTATAGAACTCTATGCTAATATTTTTCAAATTAATTAATCATGATTATAAAAACTAAAAAATATAGTTTTCCAAAAAAAAAATATATAACTATAGCTTTGCGAACTACATTATTGGAACAGTGGTGGGTTTTTGCAATTTCATTTATATTTTCACTTTCATATTTTTATTTTAAATCAATTTGGATAATAATTTCAATTTTAATTTTTTTAGCTATATACGTTGCATTCTGGACTTTGCAATTTTATGGTGTAACCATCATGGAACAAACTAAATTACTATTTGAAAAAGTAAGTTATGAATTAACTTCTAAACAAATAACGATACAATTAAGTTCAAAACAAGGAATGCCTATTGAATGGAAACAAGTAAAAAAAGCATATAATAGAAAAAAATATTTTTTATTAATCATTTCAAGAGCCCACTTAATTTATTTACCTCATTCTAAATTTAATAATATAAATTCTGTCAAGTTATTTGAGACTATTTTAAAAAGAAAAAATTTAATTAAATAAATAGGATTATATATTATTATCAATTAATCATTAGGATATTATTCATTCATGATCAATATAAATAAAATTTAGTTTTTTAATCTAATCCTTATAAATTAAATGTTTGAGTCATTATCACCATATTATTTCAAGTTTTGTACTTTAGCTATTATACAAATTGTAGCAATTTTTTCTCCAGGTCCTGATTTTACTTTGGTAGTAAGAAATACTTCAATAAGTAATAAAAGCACAGGATTTTTTACGGTATTAGGTATCACTTTGGGACAAGCTATACATTTAATAATTAATATCTTTGGGATAAACATAATTTCAAATGTTCCATGGATTTTAAAATTGATAAGCTTAATTGGTGGAATATATATATCTTTTTTAGGTATTAGCTCAATATATAACGGATATAAAGATTTTAAAAGTAGAAAAGAAAAATTTAAAACTAATGAACACTTAAATTATATTTCAAATATAAAAGCTTTTAAGATGGGATTGTTTACTAATATATTTAATCCCAAAGCTATTCTATTTTTTATAAGTGTTTTCTCAACTATCATAGACAAAAATACTCCAACTATTGTTATTATTTTGTATTCATTAGAATTTCTATTTATAGGTTTTTTATGTTTCAATGCAATAATATTACTATTTTCTATACCTATTATTAGAGATTATTTTTATAAAAATAAGTATTATATAGAGTTGATTTCTGGAGTAATCTTTATAGTTATTGGAATTAAATTATTATGGTATTAAATAATAAATTAAAATGAGAAAAAGAATATTTATAATTTTATTAATAACAAAAAGTTTATATTATTGTAATTCAACTAATGATGACAATAATAAAGACAAAACAATACAATTACCAACACAATCAGATGAGTTATCACCTATCAAAAACATAGATAATAAAAAAAATAGCAATGATGGAAATTTGCATAAAAAAACTATTATAAATCCCAATAAAAATAAAGATCATGATAGAGATGATGATAATGATAATAAAAATCCACAACAAGGTAATCAAAATTCAAAATCAAATAATGAGTTAAATACTCAACAAAAAAATCAAAATACGCAAACTAAAATTTATAATATTAATAAAAATCCACAACAAGGTAATCAAAATTCAAAATCAAATAATGAATTAAATACTCAACAAAAAAATCAAAATACGCAAACTAAAATTTATAATGTAAATACAAATCAAGAAGAAGTTATTAACGATCCCCAAAATATTTGGGATAATAAAGAATTAAATGGTCAAATTTCATATAAAGGTAAATTTATAAAATTTGATAAGTATAATATTTTTTCGAATACAATTTTAGATAAAAATCAAAATTTGAATAAAGATTTAGAAATTGAATTGATACCTAAAACAAATGGTAATGTAAAATACAATTATAAGTTATTAAAAAAATTAGGCAAAGGAGCCAAAGGTTTTGCTATAACCATAAAATCAGATCACGAAGATATACCAAAAAATATTTTAAAAATCATGTATGAGCCTACTGCAATGCCAGGGCAGTCTGTTATCAACATTATAAATAAAGATTTAGATGGTGAATATGATTTACATCATAAATTAAAAAACACCCCAGAACTACAAAAATATACTTGTAATTGCAGGAAAATTAATATAATAATTAATAATAAAAAACACTTAGTTTTATTAAAAGATCTAGTTTCTGGAGAGCCTATGGCAAATCTAATGCTAAAATTTAATGAAAATAAGGATACAGATAATTTATTTAAAATGATAAAACAATATTTTGATATGCTAATAGATATTTCTTCAAAAAAGATATTAATAAAAGATTTGCATTTAAATAATATTTTATATAATACGAACACCAAAACAATAAAAATTATAGATGGAGAATTAGGTGAAAAATCATATTATAAAAAAAAATATAAAATTACTGATGAAGTTATTATATCTATAATGGCCAATATGAAATTAACCAAACAAAAAATAAGTATAGATAAAACTGTAATTCAAGATATAATAAATAAGTTAGATAAGGAAAATCGGAAAGATAATGATCATAAACTTAGAGAATTAGTAAATTATTTTTTTCATGATAATCCTACTTCTAAAGATTTTAAAACAATACCTTCATTTTCTTTAATAGAGGAAAAAATTTTGTTACTCAAAAAAAAACTAACAGATAAGATCAATAGGGTGTTTAATTCAGATATTGGAGCTTGGCATATACCTGTTATGAATTTGCCCGAGGAAAAAGTAAGATATTTCATTATGGCTGCTATTAAAGCAAAATTCAAAATACAACCAAATATTAGTATTAATGACATAAAGAAATTCAAATCAAATATTATAGAATTTTATAAAAAAGTTTATGATTTGATTAAATAAAAATTCATAAATTTAATATCTCCAAATAAATTGCAAAGTCAAATCATTAATAATTTTAAAATCATTTAAATTTTCATCCAATTGATACCTTTTAATTTCGTATTTTATTTCTAATCTTAATGTTTTAATAAATTTGTAACATAATAAAAGATAAGCCTTTTGACCTAGATTTTTAAAATCCTTAATTAAAGAAGGTTCATATAGCATTTTGGTTTCATATGTGTAAATCTTTTCTTCAGAAATGCTCCCTGCATTAAAAAAAGATAAACCTGAATTAATATTTAATTTATCTGAAAATTTGTATTTTATTTTCTCGCAAATCATAAAAGAATAATTTGTATTACCTTTGATGTCATGTTTTAAAATATATGCTTCCGTTTTTAAAGTTAAGTTATTCAAAATTTTATATGAATATTTAAAAGAAGATCTAAAAACATTATCTTTATAAATATTTTTGAAAGAGTTTTCAGTCAATTCTTTATCTTTGTTTTTATTTTTTATTTTTATTTCAAATAAAGATTTCTTGTTTATTATAAACTGAATTTTAGAACCAAATTCTATACCTGATGATGGTTTTGCAATTGTATATTTAGGATAAGGAAACCAAAAAAAATCTAAAAATGAATCTATTATAATATTAAATTTTGGTTTAATCTTTGTTGTAAAATAAATTCCTTTTTCATTTTTAATTTCTGAAGCTTGTTTTAGACTATTTCCTCTAATTGAATGAAAATCTGGACCATAATATCTTCCACTCAATCCCAAATCAATATATTTATTAAGGGTTATTATACAACCAACATTTGATGCTATTGTTTCATTAAAATTTATATTTTTTTTATTTGTATTTGAAATAGCCCATTCACCAAAAAAACAACAATTTTTAATATAATATTTACTAAACAAACTTAAATTAATATTATCTTGACCTCTTAATATATAATCAAAATCATTTCTTTTCTTTATATTCTTTAAAGGAGGATCAAAATATTGATGCAAGAAATTAAAACCAGTATTAATTTTGTTTTTGTTTGTTTTATAAATGATACTAAATCCTTTGACTTTCTCATTTACTTTATCTTTTTTGTTCAGATTATTTTGATTTATATAATTATGATCATCTGGAATTGTTATCGTATATAATTTATTTTCATATTCTTTAGTATTAGCATCAAAGTTAAGATTAGAATATAAAATTGTTAAATATATATTTTTATAATTTAAAGTTGAAGCTAGCCCCCTATAAATAAATTTTTTATTAAAAGATTGATGAGAAACCAAGCCTTTTTGATTTTTTGAAAGATAGAAAGGATCAGTGCTTTTATTTAAAATATAACCACTTGAAGAACTTAAACCTTGTCCACATCCAAACTGAAAGTCTCCTATCACTAATGATTTTAAAAATCTATAGTTTAGAAATTCTATTGAAGCAGAGTAAGAATTAAAATAATATCTTCGTGTAGATTGATCCCATATAAATTTTTCCTCTTTATCTTTTTTCCCTATTACATTAAATTTAAAAGTCTCTGGAATATTAATTTTATTTTTCAAAATTATTTGATCAGATGAACCAATAGTCTTTGGATTATTTATTAAAGGAGGTTTATATCTAAATAATAAATAATTTCTTTTACTTTTTGGGATAGTTGAATTTTTACTTTTTTTTTTCAGTTTTACAAATGGCTTCAATAGTTTGATTGTTTCATTATCAAAATCAAGGATTGATTGAAGTTCATATATTGAAATTAAATAACCATATTCTTTAATATGTTTAAATAAATTTATTATTTGTAGATCAGTTAAGATTCCCAATTTTCTTAATTCTGTTTCTGTTATATCATTTAAATCTATGGGATTTGATAATTTATCATATAATAAGTCCTTTAAGTCTTCAAAAGATTCATCTTGTAATTGTAGCTGAAAAATTTCTTCTATTATTTCAAAATAATTATTCTGTTCATCTGCTTTTATAGGATTGAGTTTAAAAACTAAGATTAATATTGTTATTAACTTTACTTTGCAACAAATTGAATTCAAAAAATTATAAACATGTTTATATTTCATAAATATTTGCAATGATATGAAAATTTTTAAATTTATTTAAATAATCAAATTTTATCTGAATTCTAAAGCTTTAATCGGTCTAATTTTTAGTATTATATATATAAAACAGATAGTAATTATAGAAATGACAAAAACAGAAATTAAATTTACAAATAATATATTTTTAAAATTCCAATCTATTATAGCATAATCGAGATATACACCATCTGGATCTAATTTAAAAAATTTAGTAAAATGCTGAAAAGCACATAATGTTAAGCCTATAATATTACCATAAAAAACTCCTCTAAAAACTATTTGTATAACATTCCAAATGAAAATAGAAGCAATAGTATTATTATTTGCCCCAAGACTAATCAATACTCCTGTCATATAAGTTCTATTTATCAATTGTATCAAAATAATAGAAGCAATATTAGCGCAGATTACTATCATAATCAAAACAAACAAGATATTTTTATTTTTCTCTAGTATTAATAGCCAATCAAAAATGGAAGTAAATTTTCTTTTAATACTTATTGTATTTAAGTTATTAACTAATTTTCTCACTTTTAAAGTTATTTTATCTAGTTTAGATAAATCTTTTAATAAAATTTCATATCCCCCAATTGTATCTTCAGACCAAGAATTTAGTTCTTGAATTAAACTTAACTTTGCTAATCCAAATTTCTCATCAATATCGGGAATATTAGTTTTATAAATACCAATTACTTTTAATTTTCTATATCTCTCAGGATTAGTTAAAAAATAACAAAGAATAGAATCTCCCAACTTAATCTTTAATTGATCTGAAAACTTT
This sequence comes from Bacteroidota bacterium, assembly GCA_024206165.1. Taxonomy (GTDB): domain Bacteria; phylum Bacteroidota; class Bacteroidia; order Cytophagales; family Amoebophilaceae; genus JAAGZN01. Next base: position 2,940 of record JAAGZN010000125.1, on the reverse strand, counting down.
TTACTTAAAATTATCTCTTTATTGTTTTTGTCTTTACTAAAAAATCTTCCTTTATAAATATATTTTTTTAAATGATTGCAATTAAATCTTGTATCTATACCTTTAAAAATGATTCCATTTAAATTTTCTTTTCCTTTAACAATCGCGGTTATATGAGCAAATGGTATTATTGTTTGAATTTCCGGAATTTTATTTAATAACTTTTTAACATTTAGGTTATTCATTGGAAATGGATGTTCTTCAATAGAATTTATAAAATAAGTTTTCTTAATATGAATATGGCCACTCATATTAAATATTTTAGATGATATAGATTTTTGTAATCCTGATAATAATAATGAAAATATTAACATTGAACTAATACCTAATGCTATTGTTGTTATTCCAATATCATAAGCAGCTTTAGAAAAGTTATTACTTGTTGAATTAATTAATCTATTTGAAATAAATTTGCTAATTAAAAATTTCATTAATTATTTAATTTTTGTTTAAATCAAAGCATCGAATTTTTATAAGGATATAAATTGAAATAAAGCTAATTATATAATTGCTAACTTTTTAATAATTTTATTTTTTCTTCAATAATTTTTTTATAATTATTATATCTAAACTTTTGAATTAAACCTTCATGCAAAGCATCTTTAACACCACAATTTGGTTCATATATATGGATACAATTATAAAATTTACAATTTGAATACTTTTTGAAATCTGGAAAATATAAATATATATCTTCTATTTTTATATTGCTTGGATAAAAAGATTGAATTCCGGGACTATCGATAATATAACTATTTTCATCTAAATCAAACATTTTGGAATAGGAAGTTGTATGTTTTCCTTTATTAGTTTTTGAAGATATTTCTCTAACTTTAATTTTTAATGTGGGAATTATCTTATTTATAATGGTAGATTTACCTACTCCACTATTTCCTGTTAATAAAGTTATTTTATTTTTAAGAATCTTTTTTAAATTATCTAGTTTTGACTCAATTGCTGAAATAGACATTGAATTAAATCCAATTTTTTTATAACTATCTTTCATCTTTTTAAGAGTTTCTTTTTTTTCATCATCTAAAAGATCTATTTTATTAAATAATATTAAAGGGTTAACATTAAAAAATTTAGCAGATAATAAAAATTTGTCTATAAATAATAAATTAGCTTCTTCAAAAATAGGTAATGCTACTAATATCACTAAATCTAAATTTGAAGCTAAAATTTGGTTAATTTTAAAGTTATATGGTGAAATTCTGCTTATATAATTTTTTCTTGGTAAAATATTAATTATAAGACCTAAGTCTTCTTTTTTTGGTAAAATAAATTCCACTAAATCCCCAATAGCAACAGGGTTTTTCAAATTAAAATTTTCTAATCTAAACTTTCCTCTAATTTTACATGTATATATTTCCTTATCTTTTGTTTTAACTTTATAAAATGATCCTGTGTTTTCTATTACTAAACCTTTCATTTTCTTTGTATTATATATATTATTGATATTTAAAAAGTATGCTTATCAAATTGAATTAAAAATAAAAAACATTTATATATTTTTAAAAACAATTATTTCCAAAATATTTTATTTTTTACTAAAATTTTGATAAAAAAATATAAATAAAATGACGTTTTTTTGCCAAAAAAATAATAATATAGACTATAAAATTTATAAGTGACAAAAATATGTTTTAAATATGCAATAATATATATATCTTTGTGAACGAAACTTTTAAATTTAAAAAGATATTAATCTTAAATTTAAACCAAAATGCTATTAGAACATGCCAATGAAAAATATCTCGATTATAAGTTAGAAAAAAATCACTTAAATGCTCGAGATAGAAAAAAATTAATTAGAGATAGAGATAATGGATTGGATAATCAATTTCTATTGAATGATGAATTATCAGAGATGCCATTATACAAACTTAATATACCGGGTACAGAGGAAGACTCTTTTATTCTTTTAGCAAATGATTCTTCATATGGTAATATTATAAAAGTACCTGATTCCGTTTTTAAAATTCTTGAATTATGTAATGGAATTTCATTTGAATATCAGCCTTGCATGCATATCTCAGAGGAAGCAAAAAGTAAATTTAAGATTTTAATAGATAGAACAATCTCGATTATTGAACTAATCTATCATATAATGACTAAATATCATAACACTTCTAATTTTGATATATATCTTTCACTAGTATCAAGTATGCTCGATATACATTGTAAGCTATTAAATTCCTACATTAAAATTATGAAAGTTAAAGAAAGATTAGGAAAGAATTTAAATTATATCATAGTATCAACTAATAATGTAGCTTTTGGCATGATTGATCCAGAAGGATGTTTATTATTAGAAAATAACGAATTCAATTATAAACATTTAGCCTTTAAACCTGTAATTACAACAAAAAGTGATTTAAAATTTACCGATCATCTAAATAAAAATATTGAAAATACTGCAAAAGATAGTAATAATTCAAATAATAAATCAACAAAAAAAATTATATCTTCAGACATAATAAGCAATTGGTTTTCAAAAATTATGGATAAACATCAACATTTTTTTGTGATTAAAAATCAGTATTTTGTTGGTGAAAAAGGTTTAAAAAAAATATTAGAAAATAAAGAATGTAAACTAACAAAAATATCTAAAATATAAATATCATAATATTTGATAAATACGAAATTTTAGAATTAATTATTTATAATCTGTTTAAAATTCATAACCTAATCATCTGATAATGCTTTGCATCCCATTAATCAAGTCATGAGTGCTAAAAAATCATTACAATCAATATATGTATATACTTCTTCCATTTGAAGATTAATAAATAATTTGTAAATAATAAATAATTTTCGATATTAGTACAAAATTATTTATATAACAAAATGAATATATTATCATCCTCATCAAGAAAAGAATTATTATCTCAACATAGA
>JAAGZN010000124.1 GCA_024206165.1 Bacteroidota bacterium | reverse complement strand
TAAGTAATGGAGCAAATGCTCCTTCTTTTCCAAATAAGGATTTACCTTGTTTGAATTGTTTTAATGCTTTATTTCTTAAGTCATTGTAGTTTGTATTTTCCATTATCTATCTAAGTTTAATTTGTATTTTTTAAATGATGTGGATTATTGATAACTTTTAATTATTTTAATTTTTAATTACTAAAAGTTAACAACATTCCACATCTAATATTAATATTATTATAAAAATAAAAAATTAATTTTATTTCGCTTAGACAGACTTGCGTTTACAGACCCCCAAAATATAATTGTGTAAATTTCCTTTTGATTATTTTCTTTAATATTTTTGTCTTTAATTTTCTTAAAATTTCTTTTTAGAGGGTACTAGCGATTCTCCCTATATACTTGACGTGTATCAAGATGTGTCTAAAACCGGTTATTTTCATACAGAAAAGACTAATTATCAGATATTATTCAAATGGAAGCAGTATATTACTCAATAAGAACGGTGATATTATTATTATTTACTTTTGCTATTCCATTTGAGATTTCAAAAGAAAAAGATTTATTGTTAGAAATTCCTTTTATTGTTCCTTCGCTCAGAAAGCTTATGATGGGTGCATGATTTTTTAAAACCTGAAAAGCTCCTTCTTTGCCTGGCAAAGTAACTTTGGTGATTTTTTGTTCAAATATTACTTTTTCAGGGTTTATTATTTTTAAGTACATTTTTTCTAAATTTTTTTCTTATAATTTTAGCCATTTCACTTGAGAAAAAGAAATCATTGAAAGTCTCTGAGTCTGAATTAAAAATTTCTTCAGAGCTCCCATCCCATGTTTTTTTGCCTTTATATAAAAACATGATATGTTCTCCAATTGTTAACATTGAATTTATATCATGAGTAACAACTACAGTAATAGTATTATATTCATGAGTAATTTCTTTTATCAATTCATCAATCATTAGAGCTGTTTGAGGATCTAAGCCTGAATTAGGTTCATCAAAAAATAAATATTTGGGCTTATTTACTATAGCTCTAGCAATACCAACTCTTTTTTGCATTCCTCCACTCAATTCTGATATTCTTTTTTTTCCTATATTTTCTAAACCGACTTTCTTCAAGCAAAAGTTAGCTCTTTCAATTTTTTCTTTCAAAGGTTTATCTGTTAGAATATCAAGAGGAAATCTAACATTCTCTTCAACGTTCATAGAATCAAATAGAGCTCCTCCTTGAAAAAGCATGCCAGTTTGTCTTCTAATATTATTTAAACTTTCTGAGTCTTTCTTAAATAGCTCTTTATTATCAAAAAGAATTTTTCCATGATCAGCTTGAATTAATCCTACAACACATTTCATCAAAACACTTTTTCCTGTTCCACTAGCTCCAACCACTAAATTTACGACTCCATTATCAAATGAACCACTTATGCCTTTTAATATTGTTTTATTACCAAAACTTTTTTTTATATTACTAAATTTTATCATAATTGATTTAACTCAATTTAAATATTAAAAGATAATTAATGTCTTGAGTTACGCAAGATAGCTATTTAAAAGCTAATACAGCTGTTGCTATATCCAAAAATAGCCTATATAATAAAGCTTGCGTAAGGCAAGTTAATGTATCAAAATAGATATAAAATTCATTTTCTAATAGCATAAATATTAATCATCATAATAAATATATTTATGAAAATGACTGTACAACAAAATAATTAGCTAATAATGTAGCAACACTACAAGCCGAAGCTGCTTTAGTAGTCATCTTTCCTAATTCTAACGCTCCACCTTTAGTATGATATCCAACAAAAGAAGAGATTGTAGATATCAATATAGAAAAAATAACAGATTTTATTAATGCTTGGTATACTGGTGTCAAATGAAAATTAGTTCTTAAACCTATAATAAATTCTACAGGGTCAATATTTTCAAATATTGTACTCATTAAATATGCTGAAAAAATTTGAACTATAGTTGACATTATTACCAATAATGGATACATTAACAAACATGCTAATATTTTTGGTAATACTAAATAAGATTTTGCATTTATACCCATTGCTTCTAAAGCATCTATTTGTTCAGTTATTTTCATTGCTCCGATTTCTCCAGCAATACTAGATCCTATTCTCCCAGAAAATATTAAAACTGTAACAGTGGGAGCTAATTCTGCAATTGTGATATCTCTAATACCAAATCCTAACAATGAATCCGCAAAGAAAATATTATTTCTTAAAGTACTTATTGTCTGCAAGCTCGAAACTACTCCCAAAGCAATGGAAATAAAAAATATTATAAATACTGAATGTAAACCTATTAAAACACATTCAGAAAAAGTTCTATTTACATATGTCTTTAATGATTGCCTATTTACTAAAGTATCTTTTATGAAAATTATGTATTTTCCTAATACATACATATTTTTAATTTATTAAAACTTTTAAGATAATATGTTTAATAATTAAATTAAGGAACAATATATCTATATAACCTATTAATTACCAATATAACAATTTTATACTCAAATAAATAATTATAATCTTCCTTCAAATAATAACTTTACTCTTCTCAATGCTCCCAAACCTGCTAATACTGCAATCACGATTGCAGAAAATATAATTCCTATAAAACCAATTAATGATAATGCTAATATTATTGCAACTGAAAATGCTAAAGTTATAAAAAATCCTAATTCTATCTTTTTAGCTCTTTTCTGCTGCTTCTTCTCTTTTTTTGTAAGCTTCTTTACTTCCTTTTTTTTATTCTTTTTTTGTTTCATATAATGTTTCTTACAATAAAGATATTCTTCTTTAATTTTTCTAAATAATCGAAAAGAAGCTAAACCTGCCATCATTGATATAAATATTAAAAAAATTCCTCCACTTATTATGCTTAATAAAGATAAAGCTAAGATTATTCCTGATGTAAGTGCGAATATCACAATTGATGCTCCTTTATATTGTTTATTAAATTTATTGATTAATTTTCTGCTTCTTTTTTTATATTTTGATTTTTTTTTTCCTGCCACAAAATTATTTTTAGTATTTACTCTAATTTTATTAATCCATTTTTTAAAGATATTTTGTTTTAAGTTATTTTTAATATTTGAGTTTTTATTATCTGAAAGTTTTGTTCCTGCTTCTGTTTGTTTATATAAAAGACTATTTTCTTGAAATTGGGTGAATATTTTATGTGAATCTTTTCCTAGATATAATAAATTTTTTAGATTTTCTTTGTCTGCTTTATCTAAATTTAATTCTTTAAAAACATTAATTTCTTCTAATTTTTCTATTTCATTATTATTTATTTGATTTTCATATTTAGTTACAGATTTTTGGTTACATTTTATGAGCAGCAAACTAATAATTATTAATTTAGCAAAAGAGTAAATATTCTTTTTTATTAATAATTTATATTTTGAAGAAAAAATAAAAAATATAGTTATAAAACTCAGCATTCTAATTTCTATATGAGAAATTTAATACTAATAATTTATAAAAATATTATTATAACTCCATATTATTCAGATATATTAATCAGGAAATTTTAAATTTGAAGTTATATTTTGTATATATTCTAAAGTGTCTTTAAATTTTCTTTTAGTTCTATTTTTTAAACAATTATTATTATCTATTCTATACATAATCACATAAATAACTATTGATATCAGTAATAGCAATATAGGTACTGAATAATCTTCAATAAACCTTTTAATTCTATTTAATATTGTTTTAGAATTTCCTTGCTTTAAATTATTCTTTATAATCTTATAGTTAGAAACTGGATTTATATATAAATTGACAATTGAGGAGTTAAGATTATCAATTTTCTTTACAAAAGAGCCATCTGTGCAATCAAATAGATATATATTTCCCAAATTATCTCCACAAATTAAATATTCTTGATTTTTAACAATAGAAGTGATTTGTATATCTTTTTCTTGTTTTAATTTGTCTTCTTCTGCATTTACCAAATCAAAAGTCATCTGCAATCTCTTGTTTTTCAAATCAAACAGTTTAATATTTTTTTCAAATCTATCTAAACAAATGATTTGATTGTTATTTATAAAATTAATTGGCTTAACAGATTTTATGTTTTTTATTATATTTTTGTTATTTCCTATATCATTAGTATCAAATTTTAAAGCTTCGCCAAGATAGTTATGAATTATAATTTCTTTATTATTTGGAGAGCTCATATTTAATATCGGTGACATATTTTCTGCATCATGTCTTAATTTCATTCCTTCATCTCTATTCCAAATTTCGAATATGCCTTTTTCTCTTGCAATAGCAAAATTTTTATTATTATGATCAGTAATACAAATAATAACAATATCTTTATAACCTGTTATTATTTTTTTATATTCTGTATTATAGTATGTATCTATATTTCCATTTTGATTTCCTATAATAAAGAAGTTACTTCTTACATCTCTTAAATTTGCTGGATTATAAAAATATCCTCTCATACTCCATTTTTTTTCTTGTTTATCAATATCCCAAAACCTGATAGTTCCATGATAATCAATTGTTGCAAGTATGTAGCTATTAGGCGATAATTGAAATCCTAATTTTTTATTTGAAATTACCTTTTTAGCATTAGAGATATTTTCTTTCAAGTTAGAATAAGTTAATAAAATAAGATCATCTGGTTTGTTTCTAATAATTTCAATGTTCTTTTTTATTATATCTGAATCAATAAAACAATTAAAAATTTTATTTTTATCATCAATAAATAATACTTCATTTCTTAATTGATTAAAAACAGAGGATTTGATTTTTTTATTACTTGAAATTTCGTTAATTAAAGAAAATTGGTTTTGCCCATTATAAATATTGATATTTCCTGCTTCTGATATTGCAATAAGTCTGCACTGATCATAAAAATATTTTTTAATTAATGGCAAAATTTTTTTATGAAATGGATTATATATATTGTCATACTTATTCAAATAAATAATTTTCCCAGTTTTCTCTATCACTTTATCTTCTTCATAATTTTCATCAATATCTTCTTTACTTATAAGAAAAGGTTTTAAGATAATATTTTGCACCAAAATCCCTACTTCTTTATCTCCAAGATAGGACGTATCAGGATAGACTTTATTAGGTCTATTTTTTTCTTTTTCATTTACAAATCTATTTATTTTATTTCCCTTTATTCTTGTTTTTCTATTTTTTAGTTCGTTTTGCATTTTGTTGATTTTGCTATTCATGCATGCAAAATTCATAATAACAAAGTTGCTGATTAAAATAAATGAGAAAATTTTTTTAGTATTTAAAACAGATAAATTAGTCATACTTTATTTATTATTTAGTTGTTAAAATCAATTAATAATTGCCAACAAATCTAAATTAGATATTTAAAAAAAGAAAGATTTATTTTTTTAATTTAAATACGATATTAATTTTCTCATTATCATGAAATAAATAATTTAATTTTTAGTTAATGATTATTATAATATTTATTTCTCATAATAATATGCTATCATTTTACATGGGACAGCAATACTATTAGTATCTAAAGAATATTTTTCTTCCATTTTATTTTGTAGGTCAATTAAAAACTTCCTATAAATATTTTCGGAAGCTCTTAAAAAGCAATTTGTAATAGGATCAAGAAAATCATAAATTCTACTTTTATTTACAAATATTATTTCTTCAAAATTACAGCTATATATTTTCTTAAGTCCTAAACCTAGAAATGTTCTTTGATAATCTTCATTTAGCCAACAATATGGATACATGGTATTTAATAAAATATTCTTATATCCTTCAAGTAATACTTCTTCAGTAATAGTCCATAATTCACAATCTCTTGGTTCTATTAGTGTTAATAATTTTCCTTTTGGTTTTAGTGCTCTATATATATTTTCAAAAGCTTGATTCTTATTTTTAATCCAATGAAAAGAATTAAATCCTACAATTAGATCATAAACATTTTCACCAAGATAATCTTCAGCTGAATTTTCTTTAAAGTTTAAATTATCTTCATTTTCAAAGAGACTATTGGCTAACTGTATCATTGATTTAGATGGGTCTATTCCAAGTATTTCTCCTTTAGGTATTTTCCTTTTAATGTAATTAGTGATTTTCCCATCACCACAACCAATATCCAATACTTTCTCATTTCCCTTAAATGAATATGCATTTAACAAATTAGTTGAAGTGTAATATTGAATTTCTGAATTATCTTTATATGTTTCAGCATTCATAGAATCTAATGCTTTTTTGTCATTTATAATATCTATTGCCATTTTTTTTAAATTAAAAGTTTAAATTTGTATAAAGTTTTTTGAAAAATAAATAAATTTTAAATTTCAATATGAGCATAATTAATAAATTATTAGAAAATAACAAACAATGGGCTGAAGAAATTAAACAAAAAGATCCCAATTTTTTTTTAAAATTATCTAAACAACAAAAACCTAATTATCTTTGGATTGGCTGTTCTGATAGTAGAGTCCCTGCAAATCAAATAGTTGGATTATTACCTGGCGAACTTTTTGTCCATAGAAATATAGGAAATCAAGTAATTTATTCTGATTTAAATTGTTTGTCTGTGATTCATTTTGCCGTAGAAGTCTTAAAAATTAAAAATATTATTATTTGTGGTCATTATGGGTGTGGTGCTATAGAAGCTGCTATTGAAAATAAAAATAATGGATTTATAGATAATTGGCTTAAACATATTAAAGATCTCATTCACTTACATAAAAATAAATTAGATAATAAAGATCTAGAAAGTAAAACTAAAATTCTTTGTGAATTAAATGTCAGAGAACAGGTAATTAATATTGGGCATAATCCGCTAATTCAAAAAAACTGGGAGCAAGGGAATGACATTAAAATTTATGGTTTGATTTATGATATTAAAGATGGAACTTTAAGAAAAATAATTGAAGAAATTTCAAATAATAATGATATAGAAAGATTGATAAATTAAAGAATATTAACAAATAAATTAGATAACTAACTCTGGTCTCACAATAATAAAATGACTATAAAGCCCATGTATTCCCCAAATAAATTGTAGGATCTAAAAAATTGTTGTTTAAAAAATAGATATTTCGCTACGCTCAATATGACAAATAGCAGAAGTTAATTTAAAATTTATTATTAGATCCAATCAAAAATTAAATCACTAAAATCATATCCAACTACTATTTGAATTACATCTAATGAAAAAGTACTATTTAGAGCATTAAAATCTTCATCTTCTATTTTTTCAAAAACTTCAGCTTTTTCCAAAACGCTAACATAATCATCTTTAAGAGATATTATATCAAGAGAAAAATTAGCAACTAATTTAAAAACCAATCCAAAATCTGTTTTTAAACCAAAACCAATATTTAGCACAGGACCAATATTTAAAAGATCTTTATCTGTATTAAATTTGACACCGATTCCAGTCAATGCAAATAAATTTTCATTGAAAAAATAAAGAGCATTAGTTCCTAATGTAGTGCTAAAAGAACCGTTAAAGTAATTAGATTGGTTAAAGTAATTAGATTGTTCATACTCTTTATAAAATTTATCTTTTTTTCCAGTATAAATTGTTGCTTTTTGAAATTTAAAATAAACTTGATTTTCTAACCAATTTAAAGTTTTATAACCAAAACCTAATTCAAAAGATGTAGAAAGGCCTTTATATACTTTAAAATTATTTCTTATTAATTTTCCAAAATATTTATTGGGAATATATTCATCCAATGTTTTATTAAATCTTGAACAAAAAGTAGATAAAGTAGGACCAAATCCTATATGCATCGATATTGTCCATTTTTCTCTAGCTGTATGATTAGTTTTTGGAATATCACTCTTTTTAATTGATTCTTCTGCTTTTATATTGTTTATACATAAAAGTAATAAACCTGCAAATAAAATTATTCTTTTAATATTTTTTTTCATGTAATTCTAAATTTTAAACTTATTCAATTTCCATTTCCTCTAATTCTTCAAATTTTTTAGATGCTATTTGAAATGAAATTTCTTTAAGTACATCATTTATAGTTTCGTCTTTACAATTTGACTTGACTATATGTTCGATATAATTATTATGTAAATAACGGAAAAAAGTATTCATATATGTTTCATTTTCGTTTTTTGCTAAAAATTTAAGAGTTTCTTTTACATGTTTTATTAGAGGCTTTATTAACTTATTGCAGTTATTCTTTACTAAATCTTTATAATCATCTTCATCATTTTTAACTGAGCTGGGCTTGGTTCTCTTACATTTTTCTAAAGCACCATTAAAATTTATGGATAATGAATTAGCAAAATCTTCTAGCTTTGGATTTATATCACTTGAAGATTGGTTTTTTTCAATTGCTTGCTTTAATTCACTTGATGTATACTTAAAGCTTAAATCATATGCTGATTGCTTTGTAGAATAATAATATTTATCTAATCCTTTATTGTATTTACCATATCCCCCATATCCTGGAGATGAACAATTTATATTGGTAACAAATACTGAAATTAATATTAATTTAAATTTCATTTTTAATTTAATTTTAATAGCGTTTAATAAATGTAAGATAATAACACTTCTTTCTATTTCAAAATATATTTATTCTTCTTCGATCAATTGTGTTATTTCTATATACTCATTCCATATCAAGATGATTAGTAATTATTTGAAAATTACTATTTATTCTGCTATATAATTTTTCAGTTATTATTGGTATAGTACTAGAAAAGAAATTGTCTATTGCCGACCGAAATTCTTTTGCTGTTTTA
>JAAGZN010000123.1 GCA_024206165.1 Bacteroidota bacterium | reverse complement strand
TGAATATATAAATAACCATATAGATGCTCATAAAATTGGTAACATTGAAAACTTACAATTAGAGTAGCTCTTTAGAGCTTATTGCGACTTACAGTCAAGATAATAATTCCACCATCTTCAGATGGTCGGTATTTTAATTCAATTCCATATTTTTTTACTCTTTTATTATTATTCAAAGATTGACCACATGATATGGTCATCATTAAAAGTAATAAATAAATAAAATTTTATGAAATTTAATTTTAATTTTTTTCTATCGGTTATTATATGGCTATTATTCATTTTGTCTAATATTAAATTCTTGGATTTTTAATTAGAGCAAAATTAACTATAAATATTTATAAAAACAAAATAGTTGTAGTTTTATCTTTTAAAATCAATTGTATTATATTATATTATATTATATTTAAATAATATAATATAATGTTTAGTAAAATATTTAAAATATTGAGGAGGTAATTTATTTATATTGAAATAATTATATTTTATTTTTTCTTTTCTTAAAAATAGATCTAATAGTATGTTTATGATCTTTGATCATTTAAAAAAATAATAGCAATAAAATTTATTATTGTAAAAGTACAATTTATATAGAAGAATTAGGAAACGGAAATATAATTTTTTTTTTAATAAATGAAAATTGAAAAAATTGAAATTAAATTGATTATATATAAATAATACTTAAAATCTTTTTTTTGATTTGTATACTTACCTTTTGCAATGGCTTTTATACTTGATAGTTTTTTTTTGATATGCCTTAAATGCATTTTATAAAAATAAAAGTTCTATTTATATTCAATATAATAAATTATTTTGATACTAAGAATCTAATATTGATATTTTTAGATTAATATTTGAATTATCTTCTTATTTAATTATAAATATAATTATTTGTATACATGCTTTATAAAAAAAGTTATAAAATAGATAGTATAAATAATTTTACTTAATAACTTTTCTTTTTTAACTTAGATTTTAAGTAACTGATTTTTTAAGATATTAAATATATTTAGTACATAAATTAAACTAAAACAAAAGACTCAATATGGATTTAAGAAAAAAAACATTAGATTATCATAAGCGATTCCCAGCTGGAAAAATTTCAATATTACCTTCAAAACCTTTAGAAACACAAGAAGATTTATCTCTTGCATATACGCCTGGAGTGGCAATTCCTTGTTTAGAAATTCAAAAGAATGAGCAACTATCTTATGATTATACAAATAGAGGAAATCTTGTTGCTATAATATCAAATGGTACTGCTGTTTTAGGACTAGGAAACATAGGAGCTGCAGCCTCTAAACCTGTAATGGAAGGTAAAGCTGTATTATTCAAGAAATTCTCAGGTGTTGATTCTATAGATTTAGAAGTAAATGAAACTAATCCCAAAGAAATTATTAAAATAGTAAAATCCTTAGCTCCATCTTTTGGAGGAATAAATCTAGAAGATATCAAAGCACCAGAATGTTTTGAAATAGAAAAAGAACTTATTAAAGAATTAGATATACCTGTAATGCATGACGATCAACATGGTACTGCAATAATTGTTGCAGCTGGATTGATTAATGCTTTAGAATTAGTGAATAAAAAATTTAAAAATATAAAGTTAGTAGTTAGTGGGGCAGGAGCAGGGGCTATTGCATGTACTAATTTGTTAATTGATTTAGGAGTTAAAAAAGAAAATCTTGTTATGCTTGATTCTAAAGGAGTAATAAATACAAACAGAGATTTTAGCGGAATACCTCATAAAAAATACTTTGCAACTAATCGCAATAACATTTCAACTTTATCAGATTCTCTAAAAGATACAGATGTCTTTTTAGGTTTATCCTCAGCAAATATTATGGAAAAAGAAGAAATACAATCTATGAATGAAAATCCTATAGTCTTTGCTTTAGCTAATCCGGATCCAGAAATATCTTATGAAAAAGCAATAGCTTCAAGAAAAGATGTTATTGTTGCTACTGGTAGATCTGATCATCCTAATCAAATAAATAATGTTTTAGGATTTCCTTACATTTTTAGAGGAGCCCTCGATGTTAGATCAAAAGTCATTAATAAAGAAATGAAACTAGCTGCAGCAAATTCAATTGCTAAATTAGCAAAAAAAGAAGTTCCAGAATCTGTAAAAAAAGCTTATAACTTAGAAAATATTTCTTTTGGAAAAGGTTATTTAATTCCCAAGCCTTTGGATCATAGGTTATTAACAGAAGTAACTGTTTCTGTGGCAAAAGCAGCTATTGATAGTAATGTGGCAAGAAAAGAAATTAAAAACTGGGATGAATATAAAAATAATTTGGTGAATCACTTTGTAAAATAGTCTTTAGAAAAATTTTAAATTTACAGAAGTCAATTAAATAAGTTTAATCATAAAACTTTAATGTATTTATTTCTTGTTATGATGTCTTCTATTATGATGTTCTAATACTTGTAAAGCATGATTTTTAGATTTTACCTTTATTATTATTTCTGTAATAATTCCGTTTTCAATAATGAAAGTCATGCGATTGGTTCTCCAATATTTTTTCCCAAATAATGATTTTTTTGCCCAAGCTCCATATTTATCAATTATAATATGTTCTGGATCTGAAATTAACTTAAATGGCAATTTGTGTTTTTTAATAAAACTGGAATGTGTTTTTGAAGTATCTGTACTAACACCTATTACTTCAAAACCATGTCTTTTTAATTTTTTATAATTATCTCTAAAACTTTTGGCTTGTAATGTACAAAATGGAGTATGATCTTTAGGATAAAAATATAAAATTAGTTTTCTATCGTTATATTCTGCTAAACTTATTTTTCTAGGGGTTTTATTTTTTTTGCTCAAATATGTTCCAACAAATCCAGGTGCTCTTTGTCCTATCTTTAAATAACTATAGTTACTAGGAGCTAAACTTAACATATGTATGTAAATTTCTCTGCCTATAAATAAACTTGCTATTATTGCTATTGAGATGATTATATATAATTTCTTTTTTGCTTTTCTAATATTTTCCATTTTCTGATTTTATATTTTAAGCATAATAATAAAGTAATTATTTGCCTTTATATTTATTATATTAATTTTTCTATAAATAAACAATTAATAAGTTATATTCTTGAATAAATTTAATAGAAATATGATTTTTATTTTTTATTAATTTGAAAAATAAATTTTTCTTCACATAATTTAAACAAATTTTTATAACACATATCTTCGATTTCATTAAGAGTAGATGATTTTATTTTCAAGCTTTCAGTTTCTGATTTTATTTCATTTAATTTTAAAATTTTATATTCTATGTTAAATTCATCTTTTAACCATTTTTGTATATATTTTTTTTCCTTATATTGACATAATTTTATATTCAAAATATAATTTTCTATTCGAGAAGGAATTTCAAAAGTTTTTCTAAGTTGCTCTAAACCTTGTTTGATTTTAATTTTAAGATTTTTTTCTTTTGGTGATATACAATTAGTTAAAAGTATAACAAATGTTGATATATTTAATAAATTTCTTTTCATATTTTAATCTATTCCTAATTCTAACTTAGCTTCCTCTGACATCATATCGGTATCATAAGGAGGGTCAAAGGTTATTTCAATAGTTACATTTTTTGCCCATTTTAAACTTTTTACTGATGATTCTATTTCTGCAGGAATAGTTTCAGCAGCTGGGCAATTTGGTGATGTTAATGTCATCAGTATATGAATATTTTTTTCACTATCAATATTTATTTCATAAATCAAGCCCAATGAATAAACATCAACAGGTATCTCTGGATCGTATACTTTTTTTATTTGATCCTTTATTTCTTCCTTTAACTTCTCTATCATATCTATTTACAATTAGAAACAAATATAATATATTTCTTTCTAATATATATTAATCTTTATAAGATTTAGCAAGGTTCAATATTTTATCAACTATATTTGAATATCCGCTTATTCTTTTGGAGCTAATCATATTTTTTAATCCTATTTTCTCTACAAAATATAAATTAGAATTCAGAATATTTTGACTTGTTTGTCCAGAAAAAATTTTTATTAACAAACTTATTAACCCTTTAATTATTTTTGTATCACTGTCAGCCTCAAAGAATAAATAACCATCTTCTTTTTTACATATCAACCATACATTAGATAAACATCCTTTAATCTTATTCTGATCTATTTTATATTCTGTATTCAAAATTGAAAGATTATTTCCTAGTTCTATTAAGTACTCTAAAGTTTCTTCCATATCATTTTCAAAAATTTGAAATTCTTCTATTATATCGTTTTGTATTCTATCTATATCTTTTTTTTCTTTCAACATTATATCGATTATTCATTTAAGTTATAA
This sequence comes from Bacteroidota bacterium, assembly GCA_024206165.1. GTDB lineage: Bacteria > Bacteroidota > Bacteroidia > Cytophagales > Amoebophilaceae > JAAGZN01. The sequence continues at coordinate 1,537 of JAAGZN010000123.1, read as the reverse complement.
TAAAATTTTTTTAAGAGTACTAACTAAAAAATCTATTTCTTCTTTAGTATTATATATCGATAATGAAACTCTTACAGTTCCAGATAAATTTAACTTATCCATTAATGGTTGAGCACAGTGATTTCCTGTTCTTACTGCTATACCGCTAGCATTTAACATCATTCCAATATCAAAAGGATGCATATTTTTAGCTATAAATGAAACTAATGGTACTTTGTTTTTAGGATTACCAATAATTTTTATTTGAGAAATATTTTGGAGTTCTTGAATTAAATATTCAAATAAATCTTTTTCATACTTTTCAATAACTTCAAAGCCTATTTGATTAATAAATTCAATAGCTTCATTAAATGCAATGATATTAGAGATATTCATTGTTCCAGCTTCAAATTTATATGGATGTTCTCGATATTTAAAATCACAAAAGCTAACATCTTCAATCATAGCTCCGCCAAATTTCAAAGGTTTCATATTTTGTAATATCTCTTCTTTACAATATAAAACTCCAACACCCATCGGACCATACATTTTATGAGAAGAAAAAGCTAAAAAATCACAATCAAGTTTTTGTACATTGATCGCAAAATGAGGGACTGCCTGAGCTGCATCAATAAATACTTTAATATTATATTCATGAGCGATTTTTATAATTTGTTCAATATCATTAATTGTACCAATAACATTAGATGCATAAGTCAATGCTATAATTTTAGGTCTTTTTTTAATTATATTATGAATAAATTTGAAATCCAATTCTCCAGATTTTAATATTGGTATAACTTCTAATTTCGAATTAGTATTTCTACATAAATTTATCCAAGGTACTATATTTGAGTGATGCTCTAATTCTGATAATATTACAATATCTTCTTCATTCAATTCATTAGCAAATCCATTTGCAACTATATTTATACTTTCTGTCGTGCCCGAAGTAAAAATTATTTGTGAGCTATTTTGGGAATTTATAAATTTAGAGACTGTTTCTCTAGTTTTATTGACTTGTTCAAATGATTGTGACCCCAAGGTATGAAAGCCTCTTTCTATATTTGAATTATAATTTTTGTAATATTCAGAAATTTTATTGATTACAGAATTAGGTTTTTGAGTTGTAGAAGCATTGTCTAAATAAACTAAAGGCTTTTTATTTATATTAGTTTGTAAGATTGGAAATTGTTTTCTTATTTCTGTTATTTGTTTGTTTTCTATCATATTTATGATATTCATCTTGTAATTTATAAATTAATAGGATATTTGATTAATAAATTCAATATGCGATTCATGATTTGTCATATTTCGTTGAGGATGACATGGATTTTATAGTTATTTTATTATTGCGCAACTTGAGTTCATCAATCCTTAATCTCATTTATAATATATGCAAATATAACGATTTCTTCTTATATATACTCATTCCATATCAAGATGATTAGTAATTATTTGAAAATTACTATTTATTCTGCTATATAATTTTTCAGTTATTATTGGTATAGTACTAGAAAAGAAATTGTCTATTGCCGACCGAAATTCTTTTGCTGTT
>JAAGZN010000122.1 GCA_024206165.1 Bacteroidota bacterium | reverse complement strand
TTGGTGATTTAAGGTTTGTCTTAGGCTTGCAGTACCTAGTATTGTTCCCTGAACAACCCAGAGAGGATAAAAAGCATATCTGGAACCGTATGTTATGGGCCCATTTCGATTAAAAACCATGGGCTAACCATCAGCCTCTTTCCCTATTCTTGACTTATTTTGAAAGAATACTTTTTGGTGATTTAAGTTTTGTCTTTAGCTTGTAGTACCTAGTATTGTTCCCTGAACAACCCAGAGAGGATAAAAAGCATATCTGGAACCGTATGTTTTGGGCCCATTTTGACCAAAGAGCATGGGTTAACCATCAGGCCTATTTCCTAATCTTGGCTTATTTTGAAAGAATGCTTTTTGGTGATTTATTGTTTGTCTTTAGCTTGTAGTACCTAGTATAGTTCCCTGGACAACCCGGAGAGGATAAAAGGCATATCTGGAACCGTATGTTTTGGACACATTTTGACCAAAAGCATGGGCTAACCATCAGGCCTTTTTCCTAATCTTGGCTTATTTTGAAAGAATACTTTTTGGTTATCTAAAGTTTGTCTTAGGCTTGTAGTACCTAGAATAGTTCCCTGGACAACCCGGAGAGGATAAAAGGCATATCTGGAACCGTATGTTTTGGGCACATTTTGACCAAAACCATGGGCTAACCATCAGGCTTTTTCTCAATTCTTTGCTTATTTTGAAAGAATGCTTTTAGGTGATTTAAGTTTCGTATTTAGCTTGTAGTACCTAGTATTGTTCCCTCAACAACCCAGAGAGGATAAAAAGCA